>JAWVYG010000520.1:0-3260 GCA_033722815.1 Halioglobus sp. | reverse complement strand
GAGCTCAGCGCACGGCAGTATGTCAACCTCACCCGCATATTGCGCGAGCTGCTGACCAATGCGCTGAAGCACGCCCAGCCGCAAAACCTATGGATTACCCTCGCAGGCACGGACGAACTGAAGGTCACCTTCCGCCACGATGGCAAGATCGCCGACCCGCAGGAGTGGTCCTGGGGCCGCGGCCAGTACAACCTGGTCACCCGCGCGGAGGAGATAGGCGGCGAGATCAGTTTCTCCGCCAGCGGCGAAGCGCAAAACCGGTACCTGGACGTGATACTGTCGGTGCCGCTGTGAGTACGGCCCACTCCTGTGACGCACCCTCGGTGCTGATACTCGAAGACCAGCCCGTGGTGAGGCGCATGCTCGCCGGCGTGGTCAGCCAGGTCTACCCGCAGGCGCGAGTCGTCGAGACGAAAGTCTGCGCCGAGGCCGCTGCCGCAATAGGCAGTCAGCAGTTCCAGCTGGCGCTGATCGACCTAGGACTGCCCGACGGCAGCGGTATCGATATCATCCGCCTGCTGCGCCAGGCCAATGAGGAGGCCGAAATCATCGTTGCCACCATTTTCGACGACGACACCCACCTGTTCGATGCGATGGAGGCCGGCGCCACGGGCTACCTGCTCAAGGAGCACTCACCCGGGGAACTGGCAGCCGGGCTCGAGCAACTGCGCGCGGGCAACCCGCCGCTCTCACCCAGCGTGGCGCGTCGACTGGTGGCGCATTTCCACGAGCGGCGCGCACCTGCACAGAGCAACCTGACCCCGCGCGAGCAGGAAGTGCTGAAACTGATTGCCAAGGGGCTCAACCGCAAGGACGTGGCAGAATTACTCGGGCTTTCGAAGTACACCGTGTCCGACTACATCAAGGTGATATACCGCAAGCTCGACGTCTCCTCCAGGGCCGAAGCGACCCTCGAAGCGGAGCGCCTCGGGCTGATTAGAACGGCGAGGTAGTACGGCACCAGACCCGCGGCAGGTGTGGCACCACCCCACGCACCTCGCGCCGTGAGCTATCGCCACCGTGCGATGCAGCCGGGCCGTAACACTGGACGCAGCCCGCCGTCACTCCCACTCGATGGTCGCCGGCGGCTTGCTGCTGATGTCGTAGGTGACGCGGGATACGCCGGAGATTTCGTTGATGATGCGGTTGGACACCCGCTCGAGCAGCTCGAAGGGCAGGTGCGCCCAGCGCGCGGTCATGAAATCCACCGTCTCTACCGCGCGCAGGGCGATCACGTATTCGTAGCGGCGGCCATCCCCCACCACGCCGACCGACCTGACCGGCAGGAAGACCGCGAAGGCCTGGCTGGTCTTGTGGTAGTAGTCCTCGCGGTGCAGCTCCTCGATGAAGATGGCATCGGCCTGGCGCAGCAGGTCCGCGTACTCTTTCTTCACCTCGCCCAGTATACGCACGCCCAGGCCGGGGCCTGGGAAGGGATGGCGGTACACCATGTCGTAGGGCAGGCCCAGTTCCAGGCCGATCTTGCGCACCTCGTCCTTGAACAGCTCGCGCAGCGGCTCGACCAGTTCGAAGCTCATGTCCTCGGGCAGGCCGCCCACGTTGTGGTGGGACTTGATGGTATGGGCCTTGCCGGTTTCGGCACCGGCGGACTCGATGACATCCGGGTAGATCGTCCCCTGGGCCAGCCACTTTACATCCTGCATCCGCGCGGCCTGTTCGTCGAAGACCTCGATGAAGGTGTTGCCGATGATCTTGCGTTTTTCCTCCGGATCGGCGATACCCCTGAGCTTGTCCAGGAACAGGCTCTCGCTGTCGCTGCGGATCACCTTCACGCCCATATTGCGCGCGAACATATCCATCACGTGATCGCCCTCGTTCAGGCGCAGCAGGCCGTTGTCGACAAACACGCACGTGAGCTGGTCGCCGATGGCGCGGTGCAGCAGGGCGGCCACGACGGACGAGTCCACCCCGCCGGACAGGCCCAGCAATACCTTGTCGCCGCCCACCCTGTCTCGCACGCGCTCGATGGCGTCCTCGACGATATTGGCGGCCGTCCACAGCGCCTCGCAGTGACACTGTTCGAGCACGAAGTGTTCGAAAATCCGCCTGCCCTGCAGGGTGTGGGTCACCTCGGGGTGAAACTGGATGCCCCAGAACGGCTTTTCCCGGTGCGCCATCCCGGCGATCGGGCAACTCTCCGTTTCGGCGATCAGCTCGAACTCCGGCGGCAGCTCGACGACCTTGTCGCCGTGACTCATCCACACGTCCAGCAGGCCCCTGCCCTGCTCGTCGATGTGATCGCGTATATCGTGCAGCAGACCGCCGTTGCCGACCTGTCGGATCTGCGCATAACCGAATTCGCTGATGTCGGACCCGGCCACCTTGCCGCCGAACTGTTCCGCCATCGTCTGCATGCCGTAGCAGATGCCCAGTACCGGTACGCCCATTTCGAACACGCACTGCGCCGCCCGGGGAGAGGCCTGGGCGGCGACGGACTCCGGGCCACCGGACAGAATTATCCCGGCCGGCGCGAACGCACGGATAGCGTCCTCGTCCCAGTCCCAGGGGCGAATCTCGCTGTAGACCCCGACCTCGCGCACGCGGCGCGCTATCAGCTGGGTGTACTGGGAGCCGAAATCGAGAATGAGGATTCTCTGGGCGTGGATATCTGCGCTCATGGTGTTTCCCTGGATGAGGGTCCCGCGACCCTCTCGTTGCACTTGCCCGGCCTGTGGCTGTCGCTGCCGGGATTACCCGCCGGCCGGATCAGTGGCCGTCCGCCGCGCCGTCAGCGCACCGGATAGTTGGGTGCTTCCTTGGTAATCGAGACATCGTGGACATGGCTCTCGGACATGCCGGCGCTGGTCACACGCACGAACTCCGGTCGGGTCCGCATGGTCTCGATGTCCTCGCTGCCGGTATAACCCATGGCAGAGCGAACGCCGCCCATCAGCTGGTGGATGATCGCCGAGACGGGCCCCTTGTAGGGAACGCGGCCCTCGATGCCCTCGGGCACCAGCTTCTCGGTTCCCTGGCTGGCGTCCTGGAAGTAGCGGTCCGATGAGCCCTGGGTCTGGGCCATCGCCCCGATCGATCCCATGCCGCGGTAGGCTTTGTAGGTGCGTCCCTGGTAGAGCTCCACCTCGCCCGGCGCCTCTTCCGTGCCCGCGAACATGCTGCCCATCATGATCGAGTGGGCCCCCGCGACCAGCGCCTTGGCGATATCGCCGGAGAAGCGGATGCCGCCATCGGCAATCAGCGGTATATCGGTATTCTTCAGGGCCTCGGCCACGTTGGCG
>JAWVYG010000519.1:0-3260 GCA_033722815.1 Halioglobus sp. | reverse complement strand
TCCACCCAGCGCGCCACCAGCGGCGCAGCCGCCGCGAGCACCAGGACGAGGCACAGGGAGACAATACCCGCGGTCATTCCGGCCGCGGCCGTCGTCGCGCCTGTGCCGGCCCGGGGCTCTTCGGGCAGGGGCGCTTCGTCCTCACGGAAAAACGACCCGAGCCAGAAGAGGATGAATATAACGACGCCGAAAAATACCCAGCCATAGACCAGGTGATCCGCACCCGTGGCGACTTTCATATCGCTCAGGTGGCCCAGCATGACGATCATGTAGGCGCGCAGCGTGTTGGCAAATACCGGGACGATGGCGGAGATCAGCAGGAACAGGGCGCGCCGCCACCAGCTGACGTAGGTTAGGTAGGCAAACAGCGCACCCACAGTCACCGAGGCAATGATATAGCGGACCCCGCTGCACGCCTCGACGATACTCCAGCGTCCTGTCGGCAGCGTGAAGAACAGCCCCTCGCGGTACACGGGGATGCCTGTCTGCTGCACCAGCCACACCGTTGAAACGGCAGTGAAGTCCATCATCGGGGCGACCAGCCCCTCCCCCATGGGTACCGCGAAGTAGAGGAAAAAGAGCGGGAAAGCCAGCACGCCCGCCAGCCTGTGGCCGAGCACTGCCCAGAGACCCGCCACCAGCATCGTCACCAGCGCCAGCTGCTGGACAAGTAGCACGTCCACCAGCCAGGCCAGGAACCATGCGAAACCGGCGGGGAGGATCAGTAGCGCCACCCAGGGCGCCGGGGACGGCGCTATATACTTGAGATAGTCGCGCTTGTTCCAGACCAGCCACAGCGAGATGGGCAGTATGAGGAAGCCGTGGGCGAACGTATCCGACCTGGACCAGATCGACACCATCGACATGACCGTCTCGGCGTAGATGGCAAGCAGCGCCACCGCGAACAGCGCACCCAGCCAGAGACTGCTGCGGACACTGAGGGCTTTCGTTGAATGTGTCATAGGCTAACCCAGCGACCTGGCGAGAAAAGGACCCACCGCGTTGGCCACCGGCAGCGGTAACCGGGACCAGACCTTGATCATCATCTGGTACCTGGGGTTGAGCGGATTGACGTCCGGGACCTCGCGGGAGCGCACCAGGAAGTACTCGTAGGGCAGCGGCTCAGGCGCGAAGCCAAAGTTCTTCTTGAAGCTGTAGGGCCCGGTACCGGCCTTGCTGCGTCCGAAATCAAACAGGGTGCAGCCGCGCTCGCGTGACAGCCGCATGAGCTCCCAGTACATGAAGTGGTTCACGCCCTTGATGGTGCGGGCCTGCGACGTGCTGCCGCCGTAATAGGGAATCACTTCCTCCCTGAAGTAGAAGCTGAGTACCGCCGCCACGTCCTGGCCGCCATGGGTGATCATGAGCACACTGCAGTCATCGCCGAATACCTGACGCAGGACCTTCAGGTACTTCTGGGAAAACACCGGTGTACCCAGGTTGCGGACGCTCTCCGAGTACACGCGGTAGAGGCGTTCGGTCCCCTCGTCCCACTCGCTGGCAAGGCCCTCCTTGACGCCCTTGCGAATCATGGCCCGCTGGCGGTTGGGTATCGCCTTCAGGTTGACCTCGTCGTCGGGATCAATGTCCTTGCGGAACGTGTAATAGAGCTCCTTTACGGGCCAGTCAGCGTCGCTCCGGTTGCGATTTCGCAGTTCGAGGGCGTCGACTCGCAATTCCTGCGCCAGGCGACAGGCCTCCGCGCGCAGCGCTGCGGCCACATCGCTGGAGTCGGCGACGATGCCGCCATATACGCAGAACGGCGTGGAGGACAGGGACTGTCCGAACAGTGCGCTGCGCACGTGGGCCAGGGGCAGGACGCCCACTATCGCACCGCCCTGCTGCGCCATCAGAAAGTAGGTCTTGTGCCCGAACGCCCGCTCCAGCACGGTCTTCCACCCTGCGCGATGGAAAAACGTGGCCTGCGGCGCTCGTTCGACATAAGCGTCCCAGGTCTCGAAGCTCCCGGGCTGCAGCAGGCTGACCTCGACACTCATCTTGCACAATCCCCGGGAAGGAAAATCTCGTCCATGCGACCCCAGTTGAAATCGTTCAGCAGGCTCTGCAGACGCCCGTAGGTACGGCCCAGGTTCAGGTAGTGCCTGAAACGGGTCTTGAGCCCAATACCCTGCGGACGCGGCTGCTCCGGATCTATCTCCCACGGGTGGAAATAGAATATGCCCGCCTGCCCGTCCTGTTGGTTGACCCGGCCCAGCGCCCAGCGCGAGAACGCGTAGGGAAACAACCGAAACCAGCCCCCGCCGCCGCAGTTGATATTGCGGCCGGCAATCGGCAGCGTCGTCACGGGGATTTCCACCAGGCGACCGTCCGCCGCCGGGAAGGCGAATCTCGGCGCATCGGGAATGCCGTACAGGTCGTGGCGGATGGGCACAATGCTGGAACTGTAACGATAGCCCGCCTCCGCCAGCTCGTCCCAGGCCCAGGACTCGGAGCTGCCAATCGAGTAGCTCGCGGCGCGATATCCCTGCACCGGCTGGCCACTGAGGTCCTGCAGCAGCTTGCGGGTACGCTCCACGTCTTCGCGGAACAGGTGCGGTGACTGGGTATTCACCCGCGTGTGCTGCCAGCCGTGGCTCGCCACCTCGTGCCCACCCGCCGCAATGGCCCTGACCAGGGCGGGGTAGCGCTCGGCGACCCAGCCCAGCGTAAAGAACGTGGCCTGCACATTGTGCTCGGCAAACAGGTCGAGCACGCGGCGGGTATTGGTGTCCACCCGCTGCGGCATATCCTGCCAGTCACCGCGCTCTATGTGGGCCTCGAATGCGGAAACCTGGAAATAGTCCTCGACGTCAACTGTCATCGCGTTGACGAGCGGTGCGGAAGAGGCTGCGTGTACGGTAGCGGCCACTAGAGTTGCGCCTCCCACCAACGGTTGACGACGGCCACGATGCGGCGAGCCGCTTCGCCATCCCACAGTCGGGGCACGTTACCGGCCTTGCTGTCGCCCGCGATGATCGACTCGTAGCACGCCCGGATCTTCTGCGGGTCGGTGCCGACGACGGTGTTCGTACCCTGCTCTACCGTGATCGGGCGCTCGGTGTTTTCACGTAGCGTAATGCAGGGCACGCCCAGGGCCGTGGTCTCCTCCTGGATACCGCCGGAGTCTGTCAGCACGACGGCGGCATCGCGCATCAGGCCCAGCATCTCGAGGTAGCCCAGCGGCGGCAGCGTAGTGATACCGGATTCCTGCAGCAGGCCGTCCAGGCCCGCCGTGGCAACCCTGTCCTGCGTGCGCGGGT
>JAWVYG010000518.1:0-3269 GCA_033722815.1 Halioglobus sp. | reverse complement strand
TGTTCGTGGTCGAGCGTCCCGGCGTGATTCGCATCCTCGACAGCAGCGGCGCGGTGTTGCCCACGCCATTCCTGGATATACAGGATCGGGTGGATGACGGCGCCAGCGAACTTGGCCTGCTCGGCCTGGCCTTCCACCCTGACTACGCCAGCAACGGCTACTTCTACGTCTACTACACGATGAGCCTGAACAACGAACCGCCGCGATTCACCAGCGTGTCGCGTTTCCAGGTGAGCGCCAACCCGGATGTCGCCGCTCCCGACAGCGAGCTGGTCATCCTGGGCTTCTACCAGCCCTACGCCAATCACAACGGCGGCGACCTGCACTTCGGTCCCCAGGGCTACCTGCATATCGCCTCCGGCGACGGTGGCAGCGGTGGCGACCCCCAGAACTACGGCCAGACCAGGCTGACGCTGCTCGGCAAGATGCTGCGCATCGATGTCGATACGCCGCCCTCCGGCAGCGATGGTCCCGACTGCAATTTCGCCACTGGCGCCCACTACAGCATACCGCCGGGCAATGCCTTCAATGACGGTCCGGGCGGTGCCGGTTGCGATGAGATCTACGTACTCGGCGCGCGCAACCCGTGGCGCTTCACGTTCGACAGCGCGACGGGCGCCATGTGGATCGCCGACGTCGGCCAGAACGCTTTCGAGGAAGTGAATTACCTGCCGCCAGGCGAAAATGGCGGCATCAACCTCGGCTGGCGCTGCTACGAGGGCACCGCACCGTTCAACCTGAACAACTGTAACCTGGCCTACCTGCCGCCTGTTCACACCTACTCCCACGCCACCTCGGGCTGCTCGGTGACCGGCGGCCGTGTCTACCGCGGGGCGGCGGCGCCGTGGCTGCACGGCCAGTATTTCTTCACCGACTTCTGCCAGCCCAGCATCCGCGCATTGAGCGGTGAGCCCGGCAACCTGACGCACCGCGTCGTCCTGCCATTGGGCGAGCTGTCGGCCGTATCGACTTTCGGTGAGGACGTGCAGGGCGAGCTCTATGCCGCCGAGCTGAATACCGGCAGAATCTATCGCCTCGACCCGGAACCGCCGCCGGGTTGCTGACCCGGTCGCCGGGGCCGGCGGTAGCAGGTAGATCGGCGTTATTGTTTGCACGCGGAGGCGTACCCATGAGATTGAGACAGGTTGCCCTGGTGGCGCAGCACCTGGCGCCGGTGCGCGCCCACCTGTTCGAGTTGCTGGGGCTGCGCGATGACTTTCGCGACCCGGCCGTCGCCGAGTTCGGCCTGGAAAACTCGGTCATGGCCCTCGGCGATACCTTCCTCGAGGTGGTTGCCCCGGTGCAGCCGGATACGACCGCCGGCCGCTTCCTGCGGCGCCGCGGCGGCGACGGCGGCTACATGGTACTGGTGCAGTGCGAAGACATCGCCGAGGCGGGAAGGCGGGTCGATGCCCTGGGCGTGCGCAGGGTCTGGGAGGTGGCGCTGGAGGATGCGCGCGCGTTTCACATGCATCCGCGGGATGTGCCCGGGGCGATCGTGTCCCTGGACCAGATGCAGCCGCCGTCTTCCTGGCGGTGGGGCGGCGAGGGCTGGGAGGGGCGCGGCGCCGCCCATGTGCGCGGCATCACCGCGGTCGAGCTGCAGGCGCAGGATGTGGAGGCGACGGCGACGCGCTGGGCCCGGGTGTTCGGCCGCAACTACACAGCCGTCGGCAATGGTTTGTCACTGCAGCTGGACGAGGGTGAAATCCGCTTTGTCGAGGCGTTCGACGGGCGCGGCGACGGCATCAGCGCCGTCGATCTGGCAGCGACGGATGTCGACGGCATCCTGGCCGCCGCGGCCCGACTGGAGCTGCCGGTTGAGGGCAGTGGCGTGCGCGTCTGCGGCACCTGGCTGCGCCTCGTAGCGTGACGCAGTTCACACTTCGGGCAGAACCGGCCGCGACCGACCCGCGCCGGTGGCCGGCCGTTTCACCCGCCGCGGCGCTCCGGTTTGACGCGTGCCTCCCCTCCAGGCCCTGCCAGGGGCTGTATAACCGGCATTCGCGGCGATGGCCGCGCCAGCGGCGCACGCGCTCCCCGCGACAACGGCACTGAAATACTAGTTATAACTATCATATTTGTCCGTTGCCGGAGCAGCAACGGCCGGTTCTTGTAGGCTATAATTTCGACAAATAACGGGGTCGCCACAGCTCTCAGGCCCCCTCCGCGTAAATCCGGGGATAAAGAATCGCCCAACTGGCGAGCTGAGCTTGTCGGCCACGGAGGCCGTTCTCTGATGACAAGATGGTTACCGGTCAGGCGTTTGTTGCTGGCAGTATTAGCGCTGGCCATCGTCGCACTTTCCGCCTGTCGGCTCGACCCGCCGTTACCGGGCCAGACCCTGGCGCCCAATCCCTACCCGCTGGACCGCACGCCGGCGCCGGCTGACATGGATATCCCCTACGGGCCGGATGCCCACCAGCGCCTGGACGCGTATCCCGCTATCGGCGCAGCGTCAGGCGTCGCTATCGTCTACGCCCACGGCGGCGGCTGGGCGTTCGGCGACAAGGACGAGACCACCTGGCGACCGGTCGCGCAGTACCTCATGGACAGGGGCCACGTGGTCTTCAGTATCGACTACACGCTCGGCACCTGCACCTCCGGCGGTGCCCCGTATCCCGACAACTTGAACGACGTCAAGTGGGCGATCGCCTGGGCGAACCAGGCCGCGCAGAAAACGCAGTACAACTACAGCAAGGTCGTGGTGATGGGTCACTCCGCGGGCGGCCACCTGGCCAGCCTCGCCAGCGTGACCTCTGAGTCGCGCCCCCCCGATATGCCGACCACCGGTGACTACAACGTGCGTCCCGACGGTGCGATTGCGATCAGCGCACCACAGGACATGGTCACCTACGGTAAGCAGGGCACCCCCGCCGACCAGGACTGGCAGAGCGGGGGACTGTTTTTCGGCGTCAACCTGGTGCAGTGTTTCTGGGGTTCGCAGTACCTCGATCCCAACGACGTGCCGCTGGTGGATCGCCAGAACGCCTCGCCGCCCACTTTCGTCGACCCGAATGACCCGCCGATGCTGTTTACCGGCGGCGCCGACGACTCCCTCGCCCTGGCCGCGTACAACGCCGACGTGCTCGAGGCGCACTTCACCGCGATCAGCGCGAAGTTCGACTACTGGGGCTGGAACGACCGTATCGACAGCGACGAGCACGGCGTGGCGATCGATTACCTGTCCCACCGGGCCGCCCTCGACCTGTACCTGGCGATGATCTCCCAGGGTATCTTCTAGGCCAGCGCGCGCCGACCGGGGGGTC
>JAWVYG010000517.1:0-3269 GCA_033722815.1 Halioglobus sp. | reverse complement strand
TTCATCGGCGCCTCCACGACCTACTGTGCCGAGGTCAGCGGCAACGACCAGGTGTGGACCGAACTGGTGAGCCGCAAACTGGAAGAGCAGTTGCCCGGCATGGAGGTCGACTACATCAACGGCGGCGTGCCGGGCTATACCACCACGCAGTCGATGACCAACCTGCGTGGTCGCATGCTGCCGCTGGACCCGGACGTCGTCGTGATCTATCACGCGACCAACGACGTGGCCAACGAGACCCGCGCGATCGCGACCCAAAGGGGCGTGAAAAAAGCGAACCTGGCGACCGAGGAAAGCGCCATGTCCAGGTACTCGGTACTCTGGCTGTTGGTCGAGAAGAACCTGGCGATCAAGGGCGCCACCAATGTCGAGCCGAGCGAGTTGATCGACATCGATACCGCGCAACTGGGCGAGACGTTCCGCGACAACCTGCGCACGCTGGTAAAAGACGCCTATGCCGGTGGTGTGAAGCTGGTTGCGCTGGCGACGTTCAGTACGCACGTGCGGCCGGGGATGAGCCCTGAGCAGGTTGACAAAGCCATGGAGTCGGCACGCTATTACATGCCCTACCTTGCCCCCGAGACCTACATGGGCGCCTTCAGTCGCTACAACGACATCATTCGCGAGGTCGCCGCAGAGACCGGGGCCCTGCTGATCGACGACGCCGAGCGCATCCCGGGCGACCCCGTCCATTTCAATGACTCGGTCCACTTCACCGATGCCGGCAGTCGCGTGCAGTCGGAGCGCGTGGCCGAATCGCTGATGCAGTCCCGGGCTTTCCTTGACCTGGCGAATAGCATTGTGCCGGCCCTGGGTGCAGGCAAGCCGGGGCTGGCGCAGCACGCCGCAGAATAACGCCCCGTGAGCGGGCTGTCGCCCGCCCGCAGCCACTTATTTCTATCAGCGCGGTTCGTGCATGCCTAGCGCGGGGTTGGGCTGCACCGGGTTCCCGAAATAATCTTGCTGCGGGGCGTCATCCACCGCGATGCCGGCCGCTATGGCCGGGGAGCCGGGCCGCAGCCGGAAGGCCTCGCCGGCCTGCAGTCTTCCGAAGCCGCGCCAGGACGCATCCTCGAACATCGGGTCACCTTCCACGAAGTCCGTGCCTGACGGCGGCAGGGCGTAGAAAAGGTTGTTGCTGCAGAAGTTACCGCACGGCAGCGGTTCTGCCGTGGGTGTCGTCGCGTAGACGATGTTGTTGGCGAACTGGAAATCCCCCGGCGTGTTCATGGCCCGCAGCACGATGGTCTCGAGGGCGGTAATCGGCTTCGACGTAATGAACGTGTTGTTGTACATGCGAATGTCGCTGAACGTCCCGATGGTCGGGAACTTGCAGGGCGAGATATTGAGCACCTTGCCGTCGTCGATGCTGAGGTTGTAGCGCACGTGCGCGGTGTGCGGTTCGTCGTCACTGCACAGCAGTATAAAGCCGCCCTCGTTGTTGTAGCTGTAGTTGTACTGGATGATGGTGCCTTCCTGCTCGTTGTCGACGTCGAAACCCGTGCCGTCGCAGCCGTCGGTGGGGCTCTGGCCGAAGCGGTAGCCGGAGACCTCGTTGCGCTGTATCAGCGTATTGATGGAGTTCCATGTCCAGATGCCCGCGGCGCAGTTCCTGTCATCCGCCTGCCAGTCGCGGCCGGCCAGGTTGCCGACGCTCACGACATTGTCTTCTATGACGGCGCCCGCCGTACCGTGGGCGACGATGGCGTCGCCCTGCAAACGCCTGAGGGTGTTGCCGCGGATGACGATGTTCTGGCCGCCCGCTGGCCATGGCTCGAAGGCCCGCGGGCGCTCGCTGGTGCTGGCTGATGTGCCGTCGATGTAGATGCCACTGCGACCCACGTCCTCGATGAGGTTGTTCTCGATGAGCAGGCCATCGAACTGGGTCTCGGTGGTGTCGAAGCGGGAGTCGGAGGTAATGCCGCCGCCGCGCTTGGCGGTCCCGTTGAACGTGACCAGCCCCGTCACGTCGTGGATGTACATATCGCGGATAACGATGTTCTCAATTTTCGCCTCTACCGCGAGCAGGTAGACACCGCTGTGTGGTTCGGACAGGTTGCCCGGATTGGTGAGTTCCAGTCCCTGCAGGACGAGATGGGAGATGTCCTGCAGGAGCACGGCCGCCCGATGTTGCCCGCCGGCGTCGATGCGCGGCAATGCGCCGTCGCCGTAGGCGCCAATCAGGATCGGCTGTGCAGCGGAGCCCGCGCCCTTTGGCTCCAGCATGCCGTCGCATACGGTGCCGCGGCGCAGCAGCAGGTGATTGCCCGGTTCCAGTACGAGGGCGTTCGCCGCCTCCAGGTCGCTCCACGGGTCTTCCCTGGTTCCATCGCCCGGGCCTGCCGCGTCGCAGTCGACGAAAAAGCTGGCCGTGGCGGTATCGCCCGTACCCGTCGAGGAATCGCTGCACGCCGTGGCAAGAAACACGAGCAGCGCCAGTGACATTGCGCGCCGGGCGTAACGGGGAATCGACGACACCATTGCGTTGACCTTCATTCGCCAGGGGGCTGGATCAGTGCGTCCGGGCAGGCAGTCTTGCGCCCGACACGACCGTATCGTGCATTATAGGTGGCGATCGGTGGCGCTGCACAATGCGCTCTGCGGTGCCGGGCTTGCGGCCGCGAGAGGCGATGCCGGTCTATGGGGGCTCCGCCTCCTAGAAGGGAATATCCTCGTCGTCAAAGGACGCCTGGTCGGCACCGGCTGCAGCCGCTGCCGGGGCGCCCGCTGCGAGGTCCGAATCACCCAGCACCTGCACCTTCCAGCCCTGCAGGTTATTGAAGTAGCGCCCGTTGTACTCGCGGCCGCGTATGTCGAAGGTGACGGTCACCTCCTGCCCGGGCTGCAGGTCATCCAGCAGGCTTATCTTGTCCTGCACGAATTCCAGGTTGATCTCCTGCGGGTAGCGCCCGTCCTCCACGGTTACGACCATCTCGCGCTTCTGGAAGCCGCTGTCAAAGGTCTTCGTTTCCTGGATGAGTTTTATCTTGCCCGTCAGTTCGTACGCCACCGGTTGATTCCTTGCTCGCTGGATTGTGGGAATACCCGCATCCCGGGATCGCTGCCCGGCTGCGAGAACACCTAGTGTACTGAGCTTCACATCCCCGGCTCAACCGGCGGTGGCAATCCTGTGCGGTACCCCGGGCCTCCCCGGGAGGCGAGTGAGCCGCGCGCCAGCCCTTTGCGTATACAAATCATGGACATAGCGAGGGTATTCGGCATGCAGCGGCTTGTTTTACTGATCGTGCTTTCCCTGGGGGGCGCAGCCA
>JAWVYG010000516.1:0-3276 GCA_033722815.1 Halioglobus sp. | reverse complement strand
GACGCGTTCCTGCCGGCGGACGTGGAAGACACCGCCTGAGGCGAGCGACGAGCTGGAGCGGGAGGCAGCGACAATGAACGAACAACCCCAATCGGAAGCGGAGCAACTGCGCGCGGCGTGGGACGACCTGATCGCGTCGCTGCAGCGGGCGCGCGATGCCATCGACCAGCCGGAGCTCATGCCGCCGCCGCAGAATGCGCGCAACCTCGCGGAAGGCTATCGCTACCTGATGGGTTTCGTGCACTACGGCATCGAGCGGGCGTTTCACGAGGACCCGGTGCGGCCGCATTTTCGCAACGCCCTGTCGATCATCAACCGCAGCACCATCGATAACGCCGACGCGATCTACTTCTACGCGCCCATCGACGGCCGCCGTCAGTACCGCCTGCGCGGCAGGGTAGGGGACCACCGGCACTGGCGCGGAGAAAGCGCTATCGAGACCGGCCCCAAGGCGCCCTTTTACCTGATCTTCGAGGCGATCGAGGGTGTGATGGCCGGGGATTCGGGCTCCCTGCGGGAACTCGCGCCGGGGGTGAAGGTGCAGACCGGTCGGCTGGATTCCAGCGCTATCGAGGTCGCCGACGACGGCAGTTTCGAGATTCTGCTGGCGCCGCAGCGGCCGGCGGGCTACAGCGGTAACTTTATCGCCACCTTGAAGGTGGTGGACAGGCCGCACCCCTTCGATCCCGCTGCCGCGCCGGAACGCTACGCCACCTCGATCAGCGGCCGGCAGCTTTTTTGCGACTGGCAGCACGAGGAGGCGATCCACCTGGAAATCGACCAGCTCGGCGCCGAAGGTACGAGCCCCGGGCCCCTGGACGTGCCCGCGGCGTCGGCGCAGCTGCGGCGTTGCGGCGAGCTGGTGGACGCACAGATGCGCTACTGGAACGAGTTCTGGACGGTGCTCATGGGCACCTATGGCGCGCGTGAGGGCAGTATCGAGGGCGTGGCCTTCCCGCGCAACGCGTTCAATCGCGTGAACGCCGCGTCGGGCTCAACGGGCGGCGGCCAGAGCACCAACCTGTATGCCGGCGGCGTCTTCGAACTGGGGCCCGACGAGGCGCTGGTCATCGAAAATCGCATCAGCGTCACGCCGCAGTACATCGGCTTCCAGCTGGGCAACCTGTGGGGCGAGTCCATCGAGTACGCGAACAATACCGGCAGCCTGAATGGTCACCAGATGCACGTCGATGCCGACGGCGTGCGACGGCTGGTGGTCGCGCACCGCGACCCCGGCGTACCCAACTGGCTGGACACCACCGGGCACGCCGAGGGCTTTCTCACCGCGCGCTGGGCCTACAGCGAGACGCCGCAGGAACAAGACTGGCCGCAGGTGTCCGCGCGCAAGGTGGCCTTCGACGAGGTTCGCGCGCACCTGCCGCAGGAGACGCCGACGGTATCGCCCGAGCAGCGTCGCGAGCAGGTGCGCATCAGGCAGCGCCATGTACGCAGGCGTTACCGTGTCTTCTAGGGCGGGCCTGGTCGGCGCGGCCACCGGCTACCCCGGTGGCAACTGAGCTTCGGGAGATGTTGCCGTGAAAGACAAGGTGGCCCTGGTCATGGGTGGTGGCGCCGGCACCGGCCGCGCTATAGCGCTCGCCTTTGGTCGCGAGGGCGCCAGCGTGGTGGTCGCAGACATCGACGAAAAGGCGGGGAACAAGACGCTGCAGCAGCTGCAGGCGCAGGGCAGCGAGGCGGTGTTCATCCGCGCAGACATGGCCAGTGCCGCAGATGTGCGGGCTGCCGTGGACTGTGCCGCGGAGTACTTCGGCGCCCTGCACATGGCCTGCAACAATGGCGCGCGCGGCATCGCGAACACGCCCCTTACCGAGATCGATGAGCGGGAGTGGGACCGCTGCATGGACGTCACCCTGCGCGGCGTATGGCTGTGCATGAAGCACCAGCTGCCGCTGATCGAGGCTTCCGGGGGCGGCGCCATCGTCAACATCGCCTCGGTGTCGGGCATGCGCGGCGAGGCCTTCCAGTCGGCCTACGCGGCGGCGAAGGCCGGGGTTATCAACCTGAGCAAGACCGCGGCGGTGGAGTACGCCCGGCGCGGTGTGCGCGTCAACACGGTCTGCCCGGGCGGTATCAACTCCGGTGGCATGGCCTTCTACCTCGACAAGATGCCCGAGGCGCTGCGTCGCAAGACCCTGGATGCCCACGCCATGGGGCGACTGGCTGAGCCGGCGGAGATCGCCGAGGCCGTGGTGTACCTGTGTTCCGAGCGCGCCTCGTTCGTTACCGGCCACGACCTGGTGGCCGACGGCGGCATACTGGTGCGTTCCAACGTGATGGACGTGTGAGACGTCGACCCGTCAGTTCAGCACCAGCACGTCCGAGTGCGTCTGGTCCAGCAGCTTCTCGCAGGTATTGCCTACCACGCGGCCCTTGATGCCATCGCGGCCCACGGTCCCGACGATGATCAGGTCGACGTCGAGTTCACCGGCGACATCGCGAATCACCTCGGGCGCCGGGCCTTTCTTCAGGTGGATGTGTTGGGCCTCGGCGCCACACTGTTGTGCGATCTCATCGGCGTTCGGCGGATGGTTGAGGTCGTTGAAGGCGGTGACGAAGTGCGCCTCGGAGCCGTAGGTGGAGGCGAGCTGGCGCGTGAAGCTGACAATCTGGTTGTCCAGGCGCTGGTGTGCCGCCTCGGTCGATTCCGGGTTGATGGCCGCCAGTACCTTGCGGCTGCCCCAGTCGTGGAAGTTCTTCACCATGAGCACCGGGCAGGGCGACGTGCGCAGCAGTGTCCAGTCCGAGGTGCGTCGTTTCTCGCGGTCGACGGCGCTGTGGTCCGTGGAGTTCTTGAAGATCATCGAGGCGCCCAGACGCGCCGCCGCGGAGACCGCCTGTGACGCCCAGTCGGCGTGGTGCTCGATTTCGCTGCTGACGGTGACACCCTCGCCGCGGGCGCGGCGGGAGAGATCATCGATCATCGGCTGTACGCGCTCGTCGTCCCCGGCGTCGCAACAGGTGTACAGGTGCAGGGTGGCGCCCGTGTCCCGCGCCGAGTCGAAACCGCGCTCGAACGCCGGTTGAATATCGGTGGTTGGGTCGATGACCACTAAGATGGTGTCCAGTGCCATGGATACTGCCTCTATGTCTCACGTCTAGTGTGCCAGCGTTGCCGCTAGCCGGTTATTGACCTCGCTCAATGAAGCACAGGTCAGCCGGGGTGTACAGCGGCCGGGGCGCTGGTCGCGAAAAAGGGACGAGGTGTTTGCAGGTTTAGACCGCCTGCGATGGGCGTTTTTTCAGCACCAGGTACTG
>JAWVYG010000515.1:0-3278 GCA_033722815.1 Halioglobus sp. | reverse complement strand
TGTCGGGGCCAGGCTGACGCGCTCGCAACTGGTCATCGTCTCGGCGATCTTCGTTACCTTTTCCGCGCTGATGGCGTTCGTGTCGCTGTCGCTCGGCGAACGGGCGGTTGTGCTGGAGTCGCAGTTCGAGGGCCCGCGGGACTGGCTGGACTACACCACCTACCTGATCTTCGTCCTCATGATGCTGGTAATCGCAGCGGCGCTGAAGTTCATGGCGGATGTGCGCAGGGACGGGTAGTGCGTTCCGGATGATACGGGTGCCTGCCATGCCAGCATCAGGGACAGTGGGAATCCAGCACCTGGGCACCACAGGTCAGGCCTCGTAGGCACGTTGTGCGCTACCCGGAGGATGTCCATGGGAAACCGTGTGATCTCCAGGATTTTGGGCTGTATATTGCTGGTTGCGGGCTGCGTACTGGTGGCAAACCCGGAGCCCGAGCCATGAGTGAGAGCAGCACCACGCTGCCCGCCACCCATAGAACCGAGGAGCTGGAACTTGCCCAAGCGTACGACAAAGACCCCCGCCGGAACGCACCAGACGCTGAAAAACATGAGCTACGAGAACGGCCTGATCAGCTGGCTCATGTACGACGGCTGGCAGGTATTCGCGCCGGTGCTGGACCACGGCCACAAGACCGACATACTGATCTCGGACGGGCCCCACTATCACCGCATCCAGGTAAAGACGATCGAGGCCCAGGGCGAGGACCATGTCCTCGATAACCAGTGGCAGGGCAGCAACGTCGACTACGTCATCTACATCGCAAGGAACTCCACCTGGGGATACGTGATGCCCGCCTTCAAGGAGCCCAGGCGGCCGATGAATCACAAGTCGCACAAGCGGTTCCTGCACCAGGATCGCAAGTCCTTCCTGCGGGCGTTCCATGCCACCGAAGCCTGACATACCCCAGCGCGACGATGACGCCTCTGCGATGAATCCGGGTTACGGCCATGAGTGACACGCTACAGGAGCTCGGCCTCGTACCCTTCTTTACCCAACAACTGGCCGACACCGACCTGCTCGAGGAGCGGCTGGGGCGCGTGATTGCCGTGCACCGCAGCCGGAGCACGGTGATGTGCGCCACGACAGAGCGGTCGGTGGAGCTGGCCCCCGCCCTGCGCGATGCGCCACCGCTGGACCGGCCGACGGTGGGCGACTGGGTGGTACTGGACGCGTCACTGACACGCATCGACCTGGTGCTCGAAAGAAAGAGCCTGTTCAAGCGTATGGGCGCGGGAGAAACCGCTGAGATACAACCCATCGCGGCAAACATCGACACGCTGTTCATCGTCACGTCCTGCAACGAGGAGTTCAAGGAATCGCGCCTGGAGCGCTACCTGGCGCTGTGTGCCGAGGCCGGGGCGACGCCGGTTATCGTGCTCACCAAGACCGACCTCACCGCTGAGGTGCAGGCCTATGTCGACCGTGCGCGCGGCGTACAGGCCGGGGTACCGGTGGAGACTGCCAACGCCCTCGACCCGGACACGCTGGACGGCGTGCGCGCCTGGATAGGCAGACGCTCTACCGTGGCACTCGCGGGGTCTTCCGGCGTCGGCAAGTCCACGCTCCTCAACGCGCTGGCGCAGGGCGCGCTGGCCGCAACGGGCGAGATCAGGGAACAGGACAAGAAGGGGCGCCACACAACGACACACCGCGAGTTGCACCGCCTGCCCTGCGGCGGGCTACTCATCGACGTCCCGGGCATGCGCGAGCTCAAGGTCGTCGAGATTGAGCACGCGATCGACACCGTGTTCGAGGACATCGAGGCGCTGGCCGCACAGTGCCAGTTCAGCGATTGCCGGCACGAGAGCGAGCCCGGTTGCGCCGTGCTGCAGGCCATCGAGGAGGGCTCGCTGGATAGCCGCAGGCTGGCCAGCTACCACAAACTGCTGCGCGAAAACGCCCAGGCCACGGCCACCCTGGCGGAGAAGCGCGCCAGGGACCGCGACTTCGGCAAGATGGTCAAGGAAGTCAAAAAGTTGAAGCAGAACAAGGGTACGAGTTGAATCGCCGTTACATCGCGCTGCCATACATACCCGGTGCCGCGAGGAATCGTAGTCATCGAAGTTTCGGCCATGGCGGAACTTGAGCTACAGAGAATCTCCTGCCCTTACTGCGGTGAATCCATCGAGGTACTGGTCGACGCGCAGGAGGCGGGCCAGCAGTATATCGAGGACTGCCAGGTCTGCTGCAGGCCGATCACGTTCAGCGTTGCCATGGGTTTCGACGGTGAGCTGGCGCTGTCGGTGTACGCCGAGGACGAGTCGTTCTAATGGGCCGCCTGTCCACGTCTCCCAGTGCTACTCGCCGGCACGGGATAGCCCGGCGACTGCGTAGCAGCGCCTGGCTGCTGCTCATCCTGGGCGTGATGTTTTCCGTGCCGGTCGTCGCCAAGACCTGGTCGGCCCACGGCGCCCTGCCGGCTATCGCCACCGGGGGGCTGGTGGTTGTCGCCGTATTCCTCGGCCCGCTCGCTTTCCTCGCGGCGGCGCCGGTCGATACCGCGTTTCTCGGCGCGGCGGCCCTCACCACGCCTATCGAGGCTATACTCTTGCTGTCAACCGGCATCGCACTGGTCATCGCCTGGGCGAACGCCAGATCGAACCCGACCGTCCGCGCCGGCTGGTACCTGCCGGTAACCGGCTGGGCATTGCTAGGAGCCTGGTTTTGCATCAGCATCGTTTTCGCACACGCCACCTGATGGCCGCGTATGGTTGTCTGTACCTCGCCTACTACGCCCTAACCGGCACCTGGTCGTCCTGGGGCGGCCTGGTCCAGTTTATCGGCTGGCGCTCCATCGTCGCCACGCTGCTGATTACACTGGGCCTGGTCCAGTTCGGTGTGAGAGGCAGCGGAGAGATCGCGTGAGGCGTAACGCAGCTATCATGGGGTTTTCTGCAAATCAGGGTCGCAGGACAAGATGATCTACCGCGGTAGCTGCCACTGCGGCGCCGTCCGCTTCGAGGTCGAGGCGCCGGAGGTCGTCGAGGCGGACCTGTGCAACTGTTCGATTTGCGCCAAGTCCGGCTTCCTGCACCTGATCGTGCCGCGCAACAACTTCCGGCTGTTGCGGGGTCATGACGCGTTGACCACCTACACGTTCAATACCGGCGTGGCCAAACACACGTTCTGTAAAATCTGCGGTATCAAGCCCTTCTACGCGCCGCGCTCCAATCCCGACGGCGTGGACATCAACGTCAACTGTCTCGATGACGATCCCGGCGAGCTGCGCATCACCGAGTTTGACGGCCGCAACTGGGAACAACACGCACACAAG
>JAWVYG010000514.1:0-3279 GCA_033722815.1 Halioglobus sp. | reverse complement strand
ATTAATTCCGATTGATTAGCCCGCGCCAGCTGCAAGAAGCAGACCACAGGAATTAATCGTGGTCTGTCCCCTATTTCCTCTTCGTCAGGTACAGAATTCAGTTGTCGGCAATGGCGGACCGCATCGCTCTCGCCGCTGCCAGCATGGCCTCCTGCGCCACATCCGGCGTGCCCAGGAAGCCGTGCAGCACCCCGTCGTAACGCCGCACTGTCGCCTCGCCGCCGGCCTGGCGAATCTTTTCCCCGAGCGCTTCCCCCTGGTCACGCAGCGGGTCGAACTGGCCGGTAATCACGTACACTGGCGGCAACGCATCGAGCCCGTCCGCGTGCAGCGGGCTCACATAAGGATGCCCGCGTTCCCGCGGGTCGGGCACGTAGGCTGCACGCATGGCCTTTACGTGGTCGGCTTTCAACACGTAGCGGTGCCCGTCATCCTCCACCCGTGTAAAGTCGGTCACCGGCATGATCGCGAGTACGAAGCGCAGCGGTGGGCCCTGCTCGTCCCGGCTTTTGAGGGCCACGGCCAGGGCCAGGTTGCCGCCGGCGCTGCCGCCGCCCACCGCGATGCGCTGCGGGTCGCCGCCCAGTTCAGCCGCGTTGGCGTGGGCCCACTCGAGCACGGCGTAGCTGTCTTCCAGCCCCGCCGGGAACGGGTGCTCCGGCGCCAGCCGGTAATCCACCGCCAGCACGATGGCCTGCGCCTCGTGGGCGATGATACGGGCCTGGGGCTCCTCGATGCGATAGTCGTCACCCATCCAGAAGCCGCCGCCGTGAATCATGATGTACAGCGGCAATGGCCCGGGGGTCGCGGTCTCCGGAAAGTAGGCACGCACGGGAATGTCGCCGCCGGGAGAGGGCACCGTGAAATCGCGAATGTCCGCTACCGCCTTCAATTCGCGCTCACCCAGCCAGCGCACGGTATTGTCGTTCGCCTTCCGGCGCGACTCGGGCGTCATGACAAAGTTCTGCTGCGACTGGGAATCCACCAGCCGCGCCATCAGGGCCGCCCGGTACAGCATGCGGCCCTCGGGGGTATAGGTCCAGCTATAGGTCCAGGCGCCCAGCAGCACCGCGGCGAGCAGCAGTGCCAGGCCCAGGCGCAGCATCCAGCGCATAAGCACGGCGGTGCTCAGAAGCGGTAGCTCGCCTGCAGTCCGTAGGTGCGGCCTATCGAGTTGACGAGTGACCGTGTGCCCTGGTTCTCGAACTCGATGTTGCCGGTGCCGTAGTAGTCCTCGTCGGTGAGGTTGTCGCAATACAGGGCCAGTTCCACGCGGCCATCGTCCGGTGACAGCCAGCTCAGCCTGGCATTCCACAACTCATAGTCGTCGAGGTAGGCGCCGTCGAGATCTTCCAGCCCCGGCGAGAGGGCGATAAAGATCTCGTCCTTGTAAAAATAGGCCAGGCGCGCGGCCCAGTCGCCCCACTCGCCGCCCAGGCGATACTCGGCACTGGCGGAGAAGGTCGTTTCCGGTACGTAGGCGAAGTCTTCGCTGGAGCGATCCACCTCTTCAAACTGCTGCGTATCCAGGTTGCGCGCCAGGTCGGTAAACTCGTCGTACTCCGCATCCAGGTAATCCGCGCTGAAGGTGAACAGCCAGTGCTCGTTGGGCAGGTAACTCAGCTCGAATTCCACGCCCTGCATGGTGGCTTCACCGGCGTTGGCGATGCCCACACCCACGCGAACGTCATCCTCATCCAATCCCAGTGCGCGGGTGATCGTGACCTGCATATCTTCATAGTCCATGTAGAACAGGGCGATATTCAGGCGCAGCTTCCGGTCCAGGGCGTCTATCTTGATACCCAGCTCGTAGTTGGTGACGTTTTCCGGGTCGAAGGACTGGAACGTCTCGTCCAGGCGCGAAAAGCCACCGGCCTTGAAACCCTCGCTCCAGGTACCGTAAACCAGCAGGGTGTCCAGGGCGGCGGAGCTGAGCACGTCGTCGTCGGCGGTGTAGCTGAGGGTGGCGGAGGGGGTGAAGTCACGCCAGTCATCCTGCTCCTCGAGAAAGGGGATGTCCGCGTTGGGCACGACATCGTGCACGGTACCCTGCAGGGCGTCCCACTCTTCCCGTGACAGCGGTCCGGCGGGAGCCGGGGTGGCCGAGGTGTAGTTGAACTGCTCGATCTCCTTGTCCTCCACCCCGTAGCGGCCGCCCGCGGTGAGTGTCCATTGGGGGTTGAAGTAGTAACTCGCCTGGGCGAATGCGGCCCAGCTGGTGTTCTCGTAACTGGTGAGTGAGGCCTGGCGGAACCCCGCCCTGCCGGGCGGCAGCGCGACGAAAGCGTCGCCCGACTGGAAACCGAGGAAGCCCGAGTCGCTCACCAGGGCGGGTGTGGGAGAGCGGTCGATCTCCTCGGTGGAGGCGAACAGGCCTACGGTGTAGTCCAGGTTGTCATCGAAGGCGCTGCCGTTTAACTGAAGCTCCTGGGAGAAGAACTCGCGCTCCTCATCGGCGTCGATCCCGTTGAGCTCGAGCTGTTCCACCAGCAGTTCGGTGTTGTTGATACTGAATACCGGCCCGGCATCCTGGTCGCGCCAGTTGTTGATGTCGTCCTGTGACAGCCAGCCGGTAATGCTCTTGAACAACAGGTCGCCAATGTCCCACTCCAGGGTCAGGCCCAGCATGGTCGATTCCATTTCCCAGTTGACCCCGCGGCGGTCGAGGATCACCTTGTCGCGCCGTTCCAGCTGCAGGGAGTCTGCGCAGGCTTCCGGGCCGGTGCGCACATCTCCCGGCGCAACGAAGCCCTGCAACACCGTACCCTCGTTCACCAGCTCACAGGTCTCGGGTACCGTGCGCTCATCCTGCTCGCTGTACAGTGCCAGCAGGTCCGCGGCCAGGTTGTCGGTGATCTGCCAGCTGAATTGCCCGAGTATGGCCAGCTTGTCCTCGTCGCCGTACTCGATGCCGGTTTCCGCATCGTCCATATAGCCATCGCGCTCGCGACTGTCGATGGTGAAGCGGGACTGGATGGCATCGCTGAAGGGAATGTTCAGCACTGCGCGCAGGTTGCGGCGATCGTAGTTGCCGACATCCAGCGACACGTCGCCGCCGAACTCGGTGTCGGGCTTGGTGGTGGTGACCAGAATGGCGCCGCCGGCGGTGTTCTTGCCGAACAGGGTGCCCTGGGGGCCGCGCAAGACCTGGATACTCTCGGCGTCTACTACCTGCAGCAGCTGCGCGTCGGAGCGGGGAATGAACAGGCCGTCCACATACACACCCACGGCCGGGTCGATGGCCACGGTCTTGGCACTGCGTGAACCGACACCGCGGAT
>JAWVYG010000513.1:0-3286 GCA_033722815.1 Halioglobus sp. | reverse complement strand
TGAATTTGAGCACCGGATCGGTCCGCAGTTTGTGCCAGTGCCCCGACAGCGTCATGACGCCGTTGATCATGCCGCCCCAGCTCGGCGCCAGCAGGATCAGCGAGAACACCATGCCCAGCGACTGGATCCAGTTCGGCAGCGCGGTGTAGTGCAGGTGGTGGGGGCCTGCCCACATGTAGATCGCGATCAGCGCCCAGAAATGCACGATGGACAGGCGGTAGGAGTAAACCGGGCCTTCCGTCTGCTTGGGCACGAAGTAGTACATCATGGCCAGGAAGCCCGCGGTCAGGAAGAAGCCCACCGCGTTGTGGCCGTACCACCACTGCACCATCGCGTCGACCGCGCCCGTGTAAACCTCGTAGGACTTGGTCATCGTGACCGGCAACGACAGGTTGTTGACGATGTGCAACAACGCGACGGTGATGATGAAGGCGGCGTAGAACCAGTTCGCCACGTAGATGTGGCTGACTCTCCGCTTGACGATGGTGCCGAAGAAGACTACCGCGTAAGCCACCCAGACCAGGGTGATCAGGATGTCGATGGGCCACTCGAGCTCGGCGTATTCCTTGCCCTGGGTCCAGCCCATCGGCAGCGAGATCGCCGCGAGCAGGATCACCAGTTGCCAGCCCCAGAACACCCTTGAGGCCAGCTTCGGCGCGAACAGCGTGACGTGGCAGGTTCGTTGCACCACGTAGAACGAGGTGCCGATCAGCGCGCTTCCGCCGAAGGCGAAGATCACCGCGTTGGTATGCAGCGGACGGAGGCGGCTGTAGGTCAGCCAGGGTACGTCGAAGTTCAGCGCGGGCAGCCACAGCTGGGCCGCGATGATCACGCCGACGAGCATACCCACGATTCCCCAGACCACCGTCATGACGACAAATTGCCGCACCACTTTATCGTTGTAGGTCATAAGTCTTTCCCGTGTGTTTGATCACAAATGGTAATAACCTGCCGCGCCGACGGGGGCACGGCACGGACGCCCGGCGTGTGCGGCCGGGCGTCCGCTGGTATCAGGCTTTCGCCACCCAGGCGTTGCACCAGCCGGCGCCGCGAACGGGGCGGTTCTGGAAAATGCTGCAGGGTGCGGTTTCCGCATCGGGCTCACCGGCGTACAGCGCGCAGTTGTTGCAAAACTGCTTGGCGCCTGCATCACCGGCCCGCTTCGGGAACTTGGCCGTATCGACCGTGGTAGCGTCCTTGACGTATCCCATGGCCTGGGCCAGCGGTTCGTCTTCGGTCACTTCGTCGCTGGCGACGAGATTGATCGGGATGGCTCCGAGCGCGAGGGCGCTGCCGCCCGCTGCCATGCCAAGCTTCAGAAACTTGCGGCGATTGATCGTCTTTTCGTGTTTCACAGTATTCCCTCCGAGGTGTGCACTGGTTTGAACGTCAATTTCACGTGGTGTGTTCGCTTTGCAGCCGCTCCAGCACGTCCAGCAAGCGTGACTGTGGAAACGGCTTGTCCAGGAAATCGGTGGCTCCCTGGCGAATCAGGTCGACGGCGCCCTGCAGGGGCAGGTCGTGGCCGGTAAAAATCACCGGCACGCCGCAGTTTTTGCAATGTTCGAGTATGTCTTCCGGAGAACAGTCGGGCAGGCTGGATTCGCTGATGACCGCCGAGATACCCCCTGCGGAAAGCAGCCGCAACATGCCGGCGCAATCGTCGGCCGTCTGCACCTTCCACCGGGCGCCGCGCAACAAGACGGTAAGCGCGTCGCGCACGCTGTCATCGGGCTCGTTGAGAAGAACCGTACCGTTGTTGGCTGCTGGATTTACCGCATATTCTCCGGGCATCGTACAAGAGTAGCGGCGCGCGCCGGAGCATCCATCAGGGAAATTACTTAGAACGGTGGATTTAACGCAGCCGCGTCTCGAGCAGCGCGATCATGCGCACCAGCGCAGGCAGCGAATCGGCCTCCATCTTCTCCATCACGTGCGCCCGGTGGATCTCGACGGTCCGCGGGCTGATGCCCAGCGAATCCGCGATGCCCTTGTTGGGCAGGCCGCGTGCGAGGAGCCTCATCACATCCCGCTCGCGGGGTGTGCAGGAATCAGCCTTCTCCTGCAATCGCTGCAATTCCAGCAGGCGGTCTCTTTCCTTGCCGTGCAGGCGGATCGCCGCCTCGACCTTGGGCAGTAATTCGCCCTCCATGAACGGCTTGGTCAGGAAGTCGAAGGCTCCTTCCTTGATTGCGGATACGGCGAGGGGGATGTCTCCGTGACCCGTGATGAAAATAATCGGTGCGGCGAACCGGCGGCGCTGCAGCAGGCGGAACAACTCCATGCCGTCCATGCCCGGCATCCGGATATCGAGCAACAGGCAATCGAAATCGTGTGCCTCGGCCTCGGCCAGGAACGCGTCGGCGGACGCATAATGCAGGCAGCGCAGCCCGTTGGCGTACAACAGCAAGCGCAACGACTCGCGAATCGCTTCGTCGTCGTCGATGATGCAAACGAGCGGTTCTGCCTTCATGCCCTACCCGATCGCTTCCAATGGAAGGCTGAGCGTGAAGCGGCTGCCGCCCTCGCGCGGCCTGCTGTAGTGGAGCGTGCCGCCGTGAGCCGTGGCGATGCTCTTGCAGATGGAAAGCCCGAGGCCCACACCTTTCTCCTTGGTAGTGAAAAAAGCTTCGAAAAGTCGCTGGCGCATCTCCTTGTCGATACCGGGGCCGTTGTCACTGACCGAGACAAGGAATTCCGAGCCCGCCCGCTGCAGCCGGATCCTGACGCGACCGTTTTCGCTGTCGGCATCGACCAGCGCATCCATGCTGTTTTTCACCAGGTTGACCAGGACCTGCTGGATCTGGACGTCGTCGACGTACAGCTCGCAAGCGGGATCAATAGGATCAAATTCTACCGCTATATCCAGATTATTCAGTTCATGTTCAAAGAGTAAGAGAACATTTCTTACAATTTGGTTGATATCATGCCGTGCTTTCTGCACCGTGCCGCCGCGCACCATCTTGCGCAAGCGACGGACAACCTCGGCGGCACGCCGCGATTGGCCGCCGATACGTTCGAAAATGGTCACCAGTTCTTGCCGCAGGGCATCCTCGCTGCGCCCGCTGAGCGATCTGCCCGCGTCGGCGTAGGCGGCGATCGCGGTCAACGGCTGGTTGATTTCATGCGCGATACCGGCCGTCAGTTCGCCCAGCGTGACGAGACGGTCGGCGTGCAGCAAGCGGTTCTCCAGGCGCCGGACCTGCTCCTCCGCGGCTCGCGCCTCGCTAAGGTCGCGCACGAACCCGACAAAATGCCGCCTGCCCGGCCGCTGGACCTCGCTGAC
>JAWVYG010000512.1:0-3291 GCA_033722815.1 Halioglobus sp. | reverse complement strand
GGACAGGCCCTGGCCGCGCCGCAATTCCGATTTCGATTTCGGCCTGCACTACTACCACCGGGATGACGATATCGACATGTTCTGGCTGATGTTCGGCATTTCCTTTCCCTACTGATGTCGCTCCCCCAGATTGAGTACCCGCGCGCGGTGCGCGCCGTGGCCCCGACGAAATCCCGCGGCGTGGTTCGCCGGGCCGCCGCACTTGTGCTGCTGCTGGCCTGTACCGCCGGCGTACGGGCCGATACGGCGGCGCCCCTGGAGGGAACTTTACTGGACGGCGAGCGCGTCGAGATCGCGCTGTCGCAGCCCGCCAGTGCGGGTCCGTCCGCACGCAGCCTGCTGATCTTCTGGGCCTCCTGGTGCCCGACCTGCATGCGCGAAATCCCGCAGCTCAAGGCGCTGCAGGAACGCTACGACCCGCGCGTCCGCTTTATCGGCGTCAACGTCAACAAGACCGTGCAGGATGGCCTGGATGTCCATCTCGAGCAGGCGCTGCCGTACCCGTCGCTGGCCGACCCCGACCTGGCGATCGCCGATCGCTTCGGCGTGCAGGGCACGCCCACGCTGGTACTGCTGGATGCGCAGGGCAGGGAAGTGATGCGTACCCACCGGCTCAGCGAACAACTCCTGCAGAGTCTTGCTGCGGCCGGCTCGTAGCCCCCGAGGGCTGGCCCTGGCCTGCCTGTGCTGGTGGCTGTTTGCGGCCGTCGGTGCCGGCAGTACGGTAGCCGGAGAAGCGCTGCACAGCACCCCGGAGCCGGCCCCGCGCCTGCTGCGAACGGACAACGCGGACACCCTGCGCCACGACTTCAACCTGATGGGCACCACCATCAGTTTCGTCATTGCCGGGGAAGAGCCCGCGCGCGCGCAGGAGGCCATCGAGGCGGCGGAGCGGGAGATGCGCCGCATCGCGTCGCTGCTGACCGACTGGGAGCACCCGCAGCACCAGGGCGACGTGGCCCGTATCAACCTAGGCGCTGCGCAGGGCCCCGTAACCGTCGCCGAGGAAACCTTCCGCCTGCTGCAGGCTGCAATGGACCTGGCGCAGCGATCCGATGGGAAATTCGATATCAGCTACGCCGCACTGGGCGAGCTGTGGGATTTCAGGCCTGCGGAGGCGGGGCCGCGCCTGCCCGACCCGGAGCAGGTGCGCGCGACCCTGGAGCGCGTCGACTACCGCCAGCTCAAACTCGACGCGGATGCGCGCAGCGTGCGGTTCGCGCGCCCCGGCATGCGTATCGGCCTCGGTGGCATCGGCAAGGGTTACGCCGTGGACCGCGCGGTACAGGTGCTCAGGGCCGGCGGCCTGGATGATTTCGTCGTCAACGCCGGTGGCGACCTGGCGGTCGTGGCCCGGCTGCAGGCGGGGCAGGGCGACGGCGGCCTGTGGCGCGTGGGTATCCGCCACCCGCGCAACCCGCAGCAGCTGGTGGCGGTAGTGCCCGCCGCGAACCTGTCCGTGGCCACCTCCGGCGACTACGAACGCTTCTTCGAACTCGATGGCGTGCGCTACGCGCACATCCTCGACCCGGATACCGGCTACCCGGCGCGCCTGTGCCGCAGCGTCACCGTACTGGCCGGGCGCACCTACCTGGCGGATGCGCTGGCGACAGCGGTATTCATCCTCGGCCCGGAGCACGGCATGGCGCTGGTCGAGACCCAGGAGGGCGTAGAGGCGTTGATCATCGATGCCGATGGGGAGATGCACCGCTCCAGCGGCCTCGCAACCGTTACGCTACCCTGAAGCAGCCTTCGCCGCGGGACCCGCGGCGCCCGTAACGCTGCCACGGTCAACGATTTCACGCTATGGTGTGTGTACGCGAGGCATTGCGTTCACCGCACGCATTCGGGGAGGTTATTGCCATGGTCGTCACGGTCACCGGGCAGATACTGGCGCTGGCCGGCCTGGTACTGCTGGCAGCACTGCTGCAGCGCACGACGCGGCTGGAGCTGACGCTGGCCTGCGTGGCGACCGGTTTCCTCGCGGGGCTTGCCATCCCCTACGTGGGATTCGATACCGGGATACGCGCCTACAACCTGCAGGACATCGTCTTCTTCATCATCCTGCCCGTGCTGGTGTTCGAGGCCGCGTGGCATATCAGGCCGGCGCTGCTGCGGCGCTGGCTGCCACCGGTGCTGCTGCTCGCCACCGCGGGCGTGCTGCTCAGCTGCTTTGTCTGTGCCGCCATCGTCTACTTTGGCATCGCGCACCCCCAGGGTTTCCCCTGGTCCGCTGCGCTGCTGACCGGGGCGATACTCGCGGCGACCGACCCCATCGCCGTGATCAACCAGCTGCGCGCGCAGAAGGCGGCGCCCGCGCTGACCACGATCTTCGAGGGGGAGAGCCTGTTCAACGACGCCAGCGCGGTGGTGCTGTTCGCGCTGTTCCTGTCGCTGGCGCTGGACGGCGGATCCACCACGCTCGCAGGACAGCTGGCGCAGTTCGCCATCGTATTCTTCGGCGGCATCGTCTTCGGCATCCTCGCCGGGGCGCTGCTGGCCGGCATCGCGCGCTTCCTGGCGCGCCCTGCCACCACCCCGATAGTGCTGTTGTTCGCGGCCTTCGGCAGCTTCTACGTGGCCGAGCACCTGCTGCACGTGTCCGGCATCATGGCGGTGATGTTCGCCGCACTCGTCATGCGCTGGCGACTGGCGCAGGGGGAGGGCACGCTCGATGCGCGCGTCAGCCACCTGTGGGAGTGGCTGGCCGAGCTGTTTACCGCCATCCTGTTCGTGGTCATGGGGCTGACCATCACGGTCGGCATGTTCACGTCGCAGTGGCTGGCCATGCTCATCGCCATCGGCGCGGCGCTGGTGGCGCGCGCCTGCGCCGTCGGCCTGTGTGGGCTGGCGGTCTACCCGTTAAAGAGCCGCCTGCCGATGGGCTGGCAGGTACTGCTGGTCTGGGGCGGCCTGCGCGGCGCCATCGCGGTTGCCCTGGTACTGGCGCTGCCGGTACGGCTGGAGTACTGGTACACGGTGCAGTCCATGGTATTCGGCGTGGTGCTGTTCAGCCTGCTGGTGCAGGGTACGACCAATGCCGGGCTGGTCCGCCGCTACGGGTCAGGACAATGACGGCGGGCGGGCGCCAGGGGGAGGGTAGCGCACCGGGTTCTCAGGTTGCGCTGACGCCCACTGCCTCCTCGATACGCCGCGCGTAGGCCGCAACGCTCGGGAAGTCGTCCGCGATGTCATTGATCCATGAGCGGGGCTGTTGGCCGTAGATGCCCGCCAGCAGGCCCGCTACCGCGAAGTCGTACACGGTGAGGCGGGAGCCGGCGATGTAGTCGC
>JAWVYG010000511.1:0-3300 GCA_033722815.1 Halioglobus sp. | reverse complement strand
GATCCGGAACGAGTGGCCGCAGGTGCAGGCGCACCTGCGCCAGTTGCTGGATGGCGGCTGAGCCTGGCTGTCACCAGCTCAGGAGAAACTGCCCTGTACGGTCTCGTTCTCCGAAAAGCGCCCCTCGAACAGGGGCGAGCTCAGGTAGCGTTCGCCGGAGTCCGGCAGTATCGCCACGATGGTCTTGCCGGCGTGCTCGCTCTGCTGTGCAACCCGGTGCGCGATTGCCATCGCGGCACCGCTTGAAACGCCGGCGAGGATGCCCTCCTGCTGCATCAGCTTGTGCGCCCACTCCATGGCCTCTTCGCTGGACACCTGCTCGACCTGGTCGACGAGGCTGAGATCGAGGTTGTCCGGGACGAAGCCTGCGCCGATGCCCTGGATCTTGTGCGGGGCGTGGCTCGGTTCCTCGCCCGCCTTCGCCGCGGTGATCATGGTGGTGCTGTCCGGTTCCACGGCGACAGTGGTAATCGCCTTGCCGCGGGTATTCTTGATATAGCGGGAAATGCCGGTGAGGGTACCGCCGGTGCCGACACCGGAGACCAGCACATCGATCTCTCCGTCGGTGTCGTTCCATATCTCCGGGCCGGTGGTCTCTTCGTGAATCGCCGGGTTGGCCGGGTTCTCGAACTGGTGCGGGCCCCAGTATTTGGACGGGTCGGAGGCGATGATCTCCTCGGCCCTGGCGATCGCGGCGGGGATGCCCTTGCTGCCATCGGTGGGAATGATTTCAGCCCCCAGGGCTTTCATCAGCATGCGGCGCTCCAGGCTCATGGTATGGGGCATGGTCAGTATGCAGCCGTAGCCGCGGGCAGCGGCCACGAATGCCAGCGCAATTCCCGTGTTGCCGCTGGTGGGCTCGACGATGGTCATGCCGCTCTTCAGCTTGCCCTCTTTCTCGGCGGCCTCGATCATGCTGGTCCCGATGCGGCACTTGACCGACATGGCAGGATTGCGGTTCTCGAGCTTGACGAAGATGTTGCCGTCGGAGATACGGTTGATCCTGACCAGCGGGGTGCCGCCAATAGTCCTACTGTTGTCCGGATAGATATTGCTCATTGCGCTGTCCTTATGACTGGATGGATTGCCGCCGCCCCTGGCCCGGAAGTCGGCGCCGGGACAAAGGGAAAGGGTAGTCCCGGCCGGCGGCCCTGTCCACGGCGCGTCGCCCGCGGTGGGCGCCGCAGATTTTTTTCTGCAGAGGGGGAACTTCTGTCAGGCACGCCAGTCATAAGAGTCACGGAGGGTGCGCCGGGCCATTGGCAGCGGCACACCGCGGTCCCCTTCTGGACACCATCCAGGTCCTATTTCTCCGGCGGGATTACTCCTGGCGATGGCCGGCCTTTGCGCCGGCCTTTTATTGCCCCTGTCCCGGGCGGGCGTGAGCCTTGTCGCCGCGAGGCGCTCAGGGCGCCGCGGCTGCACTGATGGCGGCTTCCAGGCTGGTGTGGGTCTGCGGACCGAGCAGCGTATCGACCAGGGCGCCCTGCGGGTTTACCAGCAGTGTGGTGGGCAAAACCACGGGGCGCGCGATACCCAACTGCGCTGACGGGTCGTCCACCGTGGCGAACTGCACGCCAAGTGTTTCCTCCTGCTGCGCCAGCTCCTCGCCGACAGCACCCTCGAAGTTCACCCCCAGCACCGTGACGTCATCGCGGCTCTTGTCCAGTGCGTTCAATTCAGGGATTTCCTCGATGCAGGGCTTGCACCACTGGGCCCAGTAGTTGACCAGCACCCACTGGCCCCGCAGCTGGTCAAGCCCTTTCGGTGTTTCGGCGCGCCTGTCCGTTGAACAGGCCGTGAGTGCGCACAGGAGTACCAGGTATAACGCGGCTCTCATTCGCTGAATAGCTCTCCCAGGCTGATGTCGAGTTGTTCCCGCTCCGAGCGCCGCTGCTCCAGTAGCAGGCGATGTGCATGTTCCTGCCAGGGCGCGTCCCCGACCAGGTCGGGTCTGTCCAGCGGCAGTTCGCCCTGCAGCCAGGCCTGCAGCTGCCACAGGCGCACCGCGTGCAGGTCGCGCGACAGCAGGAAGTGGCCCTGTGCGTTCTGGTCTATCACCCGGTGAGCCATGAGCGTATCGCGCAGTTGTCCCCAGCTGACGCTGTCCAGGTTCCTCACCTGCGGGTGCCTGTTACCTATCAGGTCTTTCTCCCGCACCGGCTGCCCGCGTTCCTGCAGCTGGGAAAAAAGTGCCAGTACGTCCAGCGCCTTGAGCATCAGGGGCCGGCTCGCCTGCGATTCGCTCTGGTAGGCGGAGAAACTGTGCACGGCGATGCCGCCCATCAGCACGATGATCCACGAGACGTAGAGCCACAACAGGAAGAGCGGCACCGCGGCGAAGGCGCCGTAGATGAACGTGATGCTGGAGCCGACCACGAACTGCGTAAATACCGCCCGGGCGATGTTGAACACTACAGCCGCGATGAAGCCGCCGAGCAGCGCGTGGCGGTAGGGGACGTGGCAGTTGGGCACCGCGGCGTAGAGCAGGCTGAAGGCCAGCGTCGTCAGGATCAGCGGGGCGCCCTTCAGCAGCAGCGCCTGTATGCCGATGATGTCGTACTCCTCCAGTGCCGGGGCGAAAGAGGACAGGACGGTACCCGTACCGAGGGCCAGGCCGATGGAGACCGGCCCCAGCGTCAGCACCGCCCAGTAGAGCATGAAGCTGGACACCGCGCTGCGGTTCTTGCGCGTACTCCAGATCTGGTTGAAGGCCTTCTCGATATTGCGCAGCATCAGCACTGCCGTCACGACCAGGAAGGCGATGCCGGGGCCGGTCAGTTGCTTGGCCTGGCGCGAAAACTCCGACAGGTATTGCTGGATGTCGGAGCTGGACTCCGGCACGAAGTGGGTGAACAGGAACTGCTGCAGGTTGGACTCCAGCCCCTGGAACACGGGGATGGCGGAAGCCATGGTGTACAGGACCGTCAGCAACGGTACCAGAGCGAACAGGCTCATGTAGGTCAGCGCCGCGGCGTTCTCCGAGCAGCGATCCGCGCTGTAGCGGGAAACCAGGTAGCTGAGCCGCCGCCACATTTCCCGCGTCCATTGCAAGAACAGGTCCATACCTTAATTATCGCACGAAAGTGACGCCGACACAGACAGTAACGAGCCGGCGGCCTCGCCGGGCCGGTTTGCGCCCACGTGGATTTACTGTACCCTGCGCCGGTCCCGGCTCACACAGGTATGCAGTCATGTCCGACGTTACGATCTACCACAACCCGCGCTGTTCCAAGTCGCGCAACACGCTGGCGCTGCTGCAGGAGCACGGCATAACGCCTGACATCGTCCTGTACCTGG
>JAWVYG010000510.1:0-3302 GCA_033722815.1 Halioglobus sp. | reverse complement strand
GGCCCCCAATTCACTGTCAATCTGCAGCTCGCCCTCGTGGGCAGCCATCACGTGCTTGACGATCGCCAGGCCCAGGCCCGTACCGCCGGTACTAGAAGAGCGACTGTCGTCCACGCGGTAGAAGCGCTCCGTCAGCCGGGGCAGGTGCAGGGAATCGATGCCGATACCCCTGTCCCTGACTTCAACTATGCATTTGTTTTGCGCGCAATACCAGTTAATCGATACCGGCTCCGACTCGGGGCTGTATTTCAACGCGTTGCTGAGCAGGTTCGACAGGGCGCTGTACAACTCGCGATAATCGCCCTGGATCCTGCTGTCGGTATCCAGCTTGAGCTCGATTTGCCTTCCGGGGTGTGTGTCGGAGTACTCCTCGACCAGCTCCTGCAGCAGGCCGCACATGTCGACAGACCCCCGCTTGACATCGCTCTTCTCACTCTCGATCCGCGACAGCCACAACAGGTCCTTGAGCAGGTTCTCCATGCGGTCCGCCTGCTGGCTCATCTGCCGCAGCGGCTTTTCGAAGGTTGCTGGCAGCTCCGACTGTTGCGCCATGAAGGTACCTAGATAACCGGTTATCACAGTCAGCGGTGTGCGCAACTCGTGGGAGACATTGGCCACGAAATCCCTGCGAATCTGCTCCAGCCGTACGGCATCGCTGACGTCACGAATGAACAGCAGCCGTTCACCGGCGCCGAAATGGGTAATTTCCACGCGCAGGTGCCGCTGGGTTTCACCTTCGGCGACATATTGCAGCGGCCGTGTGTAATCCCTGCCGGCAAAATAGGCGTTGAAGTCGGGATTGCGTACAAGATTGGTCAGCACCTGCCCCGAATCATCGGGGTAGCGCAGCCCGAGCAGCGGCTCAACGGCGGTGTTGAACCACTTGATGGAGCCCTGTTCGTCCAGCATGACAACCCCGTCACGCATGGCGGCGAAAGACTCCTGCAGATAGGTCAGGTTGGCCTGCAATTCCTGGCGTACCTTCTCATTCCTTCGCTGGTGTGAATACATCCGCGCCGACAACTCACCCCATATACCGAAGGAGTCCGGCGGCGGCTCCTCGGGCGCGCGCAGCCAGCGCTCCGTCTTTCGCATCTGGTAGATCCAGAAACCGATCACGCCAACCAGGAATATTGTGACCGCAAGCAACGGCGCACCGTAAAACCACCCCGCCAGCAGCGCCAGGGCGCAGGCAAGCAGAATGCGACCGGCAAACGCGAGCCATCCCATCTGCTATCCCGACCCCACAGTCAGGCGGCACCCCGGCTGGAAAATCTATAGCCGGTTCCCCTGACGGTCTGCACGAGACCGCTGTAGTCGCCGTGATCCGATTGCAGCGCCTTGCGCAGTCGGCGGATGTGGACGTCTACCGTGCGCTCCTCCACGTACACGTTCGCCCCCCATACCCGGTCCAGTAACTGGCCGCGCGTGTACGCACGCTCGGGGTGTGACATGAAGAACTGCAGCAGGTTGAACTCCGTCGGCCCCATTTCCAGCAGGTGGTCCCCGACAAATACCCGTCGGCTCTCGCTGTCCAAAACGAGGCTGCCCACCTGCATCCTGTCACCCTCGCCGGAGCCGCTGACGCGCCGCAGCAGCGCCTTGATCCGCGCGATCAGCTCGCGCGGTGCGAAGGGCTTGGTGATGTAGTCGTCGGCGCCCACGTCGAGACCCTGGATGACATTGTCTTCCGTGGTCTTGGCCGTCAGCATGATGACCGGCAGCTCACGGGTCAGTTCCTCCCGCTTCAGGCGGCGCAGCAGCTCGACGCCGCTGCCCCCCGGCAGCATCCAGTCGAGAAGAACGATATCGGGGCGCTCATCGAGGATCAGCGTATAGGCCTTGCGGATGTCCTCGGCCTCCAGGCAGCGAAAGTCCGCCATCTCCAGCGCCATTCGCAGCATGTCACGAATAGCGAACTCATCGTCTACTATCAGAATGGTACGCGCACTCATGGTGTCGACGCCCCCCCGCCGGCTTCAGTCAGAGGGTATTTAATGACGGAAATGTGACAAATACATGACACCGGGGCATAAAGCAACGGGGAATGCGTCCAGGCCGCCGTTGCCACCCCGGCGCTGGCTGCGGCCGGGGGAAGGTGTAATCAGCGCAGGCTGGCGTTGATGTTCTGCAGCATCTTGTTGCCCGGGCACAGGTCGGACTCGTCGAGCTGGTTCAGCGGCCGCTGTGACGTCTCAATGACATCGTGCAGGTCACGTGAGTCCTCGTCGAGGTAGATCAGCCCGGTGAGGACGTTGCCATCCCTGCGGTGCTCCTCCAGCACCTGCATCGCGGACAGGCGGTCAAAGGGATTCAGCGACTCCTCGACCTTGTACAGGTGCACCGATGAGCCGTCGTGCATGGTCACCTCGTGACTGAAGCCCGGCTTGTAATCGGTGGTGATCTCGCGGCGCAGCGGCACGAAGTCAACGGTCCCCGTTGCCTCCGAGTGGTCGCGCACGAACTCGTAGCTCTTGGTCGACTCGGGATTGTTGTTGAAGGTGACACAGGGCGAGATGACATCCAGCAGCGCAAAGCCGCGATGCGATATCGCCGCCTTGATCAGCGGCACCAGCTGCTCCTTGTCGCCGGAGAAGCTGCGTGCGACAAACGTCGCGCCCATCGTGAGGGCGGTGGCGCACAGGTCGATCGACTCGAAGGGGCTGGGATCGCCCTTCTTGCTGGCGGAGCCCTCGTCGGCCGTGGCGGAATCCTGCCCCTTGGTCAGGCCGTAACAGCCGTTGTTCATGACGATGTAGACCATGTTGAGGTTGCGCCGCGCCACGTGCGCGAACTGCCCCATGCCGATGGACGCGGTATCGCCGTCGCCGGACACGCCAAGATACAACAGGTCGCGATTGGCCAGCGCCGCACCCGTGACGACCGAGGGCATGCGTCCGTGCACGGAATTGAAGCCGTGGGAATTGCCGAGAAAATACGTCGGCGACTTGGAGGAACAGCCTATGCCCGAGAGCTTGGCGATCTTGTGCGGTTCTATCGACATTTCGTGGCAGGCGCGCACGATGGCGCCGCTGATGGAATCGTGTCCGCAGCCTGCACACAGCGTGGAAATGGACCCCTCGTAGTCGGCCTTGGTATAACCCAGCTCGTTGACCGGCAGGTCGGGGTGGCGGAACTTTGGCACCTGGTAACTCATGATTTCTCTCCCGCGACACTGCGGCGATGCAGCGGTGTGACGTTGTCTCCGTTGAGATGTGTCTTGATCTGCTTGCGTATATTCCTAGCGCTGATCGGCGTGCCGTCGAAACACAGCACGGATTTCAGCTTGTCCGGGCCGAATT
>JAWVYG010000509.1:0-3303 GCA_033722815.1 Halioglobus sp. | reverse complement strand
CTGACGGCGATCACCGCGGGCTGGCGCTGGGAGCTCTGATCGCCCCAGACCGGCCCCGGTTGCCGCAACCGCGCCGCCAGCACTTTGTTGGCGGCGCCACCGCCCGCCATTGGCGCGGGCGCCTTCTACTCCTCGCAACCTGCCTTCTTACGGCCTGCGGCGGCCTGTCCGGCCGCCCGTCTCACGGCGGGGACGCGCACGGCCAGGCGGTTGCCGCCGCCGCGGCGCTGGTGGAGGCGCACTTTGTCGATCCCGTGCCGCGCGAGAAGCTGGCTGCAGACAGCATTGATGCGATGCTGCGCTCGATCGATCCCCATGCCGTCTATCTCGAAGCGGGCAACGCGCCTGGCCCGGGCTGCGCCGGCGGCGGGCGCTGTGCCGCCGGCATCGGTGTGCACCTGGCCCGGGGGCCCGCCGGCCCGCGCGTTGTCGCGGTATTCCCCGGGGCACCCGCCGACGTGGCCGGCCTGCGGCGCGGTGATGTGCTGCTGGAAATCGACGGTGTCGCCGTCTCCGGCGTGGCGCTGGCGCAGGTGCTGCAGGCGCTGCGCGGCGATGCGGACAGCGTGGTGCGCGTGCGTGTTGCCCGCCCTGGGTCTGCTGCAACGCAGGTGTTATCCATCGCGCGGCAGCGCTTGACCGCCCCCGGCGCTCTCGGCGTGGAGACTGCGCCGGGCATCCTGCATATCCAGGTGCCGCGCTTCGTGCGCGGCAGTGCCGCCGCAATTCGCGTACACCTGGAATCTACCGTGCGTGGCGGTGAGCCGGCAGGTGTGGTGCTGGACCTGCGCGACAATCCCGGCGGACTGCTCGAGGAGGCCGTGGCGGCCGCGGACCTTTTCCTGGACCACGTGCTGGTAGTGTCCGTGGTCGGCAGGTCACCCGGCGTGACGCAGCAATACCGGGCACGGGCGGGAACCGCCTCCGGCGCACCACTGGTGGTCCTGGTGAACGACAATACCGCCTCGGCGGCGGAGGTCGTCGCCGGGGCACTGGGCCACTACCGGCGCGCGCAGGTGGCCGGGGAGAAAACCCGGGGCAAGGGCAGCGTGCAGTCGATCCTGCCGCTGGGCAGGCGCGGTGCGATCAAGCTCACCACCGCGCGCTACGTCCTGCCGGGGGATTACCTTGTAGAGGGCCGCGGCATCGTGCCTGACATCGCGCTTGCCTGTGCCGACGCGAGCGCGGCGGTCGCGGGACAGGACTGCGAGCTCGAGCGGGCGATCGGGCTGTTGCGCTCCGGCGAGGCGCCCCCTGTCTGAGCGCCGCGCGCCTCGGCTCAAATGCCGCTGGCGCGGTACAGCACGCGCCACATCAGCCGCGGCGAGAAGCGCCGCAACCACGCCACAACCCTGTTTTTGAACTGCGGATAGATGATGGAGCGGCCGCTGGCCAGCGCCGACTCCACGGCGTCGATGATATCCTCCGGGTCCGCGAAGCGCCGCGTCGCGATCGAATCCCGCACCATCTTCGGGTCGCCCGTGGCGGTGGCCTGTTGCAGCAGGGGAGTATCCACGAGCGGTGGGCAGACCAGCAGTATGTGCACGCCGTTGTGGCGGTTCTCCTCGATGAGCACCTCGGTAAAGAAGTTCACCGCGGCCTTGGTGGCGCAGTAGGCGCCGCACTCGGGTACGGGGACCGCGCCGCCGATGGAGCCGAAGACCACGATCTCGCCGCCGTCCCTGGCCTGCATCTGCGGCAACACCGCTCGCACCGCGTTCACGGTGCCGCCGTAGTTCACCGCCATCAGCCTGTGGATGTCGGCCTCGTCCTGGCTGTCGAGCTTGCCGGTGGGAAAGATCGCCGCGCAGTGTACCAGCCGGTCGATCTCGCCGAGGTTTTCCGCCACATTGGCCACTACCCGTCGCAGTTGTTCGCCATCGCTGACATCGCAGGTATGGGGATGGATGTTGTCCCCGGACTGCGCCAGCTCGGCGAGGCCATCTGCACTGCGATCGATGGCCGCCACCTGTACCCCGCGCTGCGCCAGGCGCACGGCGCAGATTTTTCCCATGCCACTGGCGGCGCCGGTGACCAGTGCGACCTTCGTATCCATCTTTACGCCCTCATACTTCCGCCGCTGTAGCGTAACGACAGATGCGCATCATTGACAGGTGCGGTCCCGGTTTGCGGGGACCCAGGCCCGGTGCTCGCTCACAGAAGCAGTCGCTTTTTCACAAGTTTGTGTCACAAAATATCAAGTATACGACCGATGCAGGGCGTATCTTACAGCCACTTGAAGGGCAGCGAGCGCGATAAGGCGGAGCGGGCACACCATGACACACTCCCTTGCAGGCAAGACCGTGTTCATCACCGGCGCACTGGGCTTCATCGGCCGTGCGCTGCTGCAGCGCTGCCGCGCGCTCGGTGCCGAGGTGCGTGGCCTCGATTTCCAGGCGCAGCCCGAGCTTGGCGTGGTCGCCGGCGACCTGACCCGCCCGGGGGACTGGTGCGATGCGTTGCGCGGCGCCGACCTCGTCGTGCACACCGCCGCGATTGTCTCGAACACCGCGCCGGCGGACGTGGCCTGGCGGGTGAACGTCAAGGCCACGGCGGACCTGTTGCAGTGCTGTGTCGACGCCGGCGTCGGGCGCTTCATCCAGCTGTCCTCGGTGGCGGTCTACGGCTTCGAGTTTACGCAAACGGCGCGGGAGTCCGACCCGCTGCGCACCAACGGCAATACCTACGTCGATACCAAGATCGCCTCCGAGCACCGCGTGCTGGCCTGCCACGGCGCCGGGGAAATGGACTGCGTTATCGTGCGTCCAGGCGACGTCTACGGACCCGGCTCGCGGCCCTGGGTGATTCTACCGCTGCAGATGCTCCGCAAGCGCCAGTTCATCCTTCCGGCCCACGGCCGGGGCGTATTCAGCCCGGTGTACATCGACGACCTGCTGGACGGCATCGGGCTGTGCGCCACCTCAGAGCAGGCGCCCGGCAGGATTTTCAACATCAGCGGCGGTATAGAGCCCACCTGCGCAGAGTTTTTCGGCTACCACGCCGCCATGGCATCCCTGCCGCCGCCGCGGCAGATTGCCACCGGCGCGGCAATGGCCTTCGCGACCCTCGGCGGCGGCCTGCTGCGCGCCCTGGGCCGGGACAGCGAACTCGGCCGCGGCACTATCGGTATGCTGTCGCGCAGGGCCGGTTACAGCATCGAGCAGGCGCGCTCGGTACTGGGCTACTCGCCCGCCGTGGGCCTGGAGGAGGGCATGGCACGCACGTCAGCGTGGGCGCGACAGGAGGGATTGCTCGATGCGCGCTGAATGGAACCGCTACGATTCGCTCCCGGGGTCTACAATG
>JAWVYG010000508.1:0-3310 GCA_033722815.1 Halioglobus sp. | reverse complement strand
GGACCCTCTGCGCGGCTGTCAACCGTGGCAGGTTGCCCGGTGCGCCTGTGCTAAGCTGTTGCCTGCCCTGTCCTTCAGCCAGCCGGAGAGCCCTTCATGCTCGGAAAAATCATCCTGTGGATATCCGCCATCGCCTTCATTTCCTACGGCGTGGCCTGCCTGTTGTCACCCGAATTGCCCGCAGGCTACGCCGGGCTCGGCCTGCTCAACGGCGACGGCTACGCCGAGGTGGGCGCCATGTACGGCGGGCTGCAGACAGGGTTCGGTGTGTTCTGCCTGCTCGCGGCACTGCGGCCGGACCTGTACCGCCCGGGCCTGACACTGCTGGTGATCGTCATCGGCGGGCTGGCCCTGGGCAGGTTGTTCTCCGCCCTCGGTGCGCCGGGCGACCCCGGCTTCTACACGTGGGGAGCCCTGGCCTACGAACTGGCCACTGCGGTGCTAGCGGGCCTGGCGCTGCGCGCGCGACCCGCTGCCGCCAACGCCTAGGCGGGCGTTTCCGGGGCGCAGATAAACAGGCCCTCGGCGCTGGCGGTCAGCTCGCCGTTCACGCGCATCTCGCCGCGCGCCACCTGCTTGCGGCCGTCCTGGCGCAGGTTCACGCCCCACAGCTCCACCGGTTCATTCAGCGGTGTGGTCTTGTGGTACTTGATGGTCAGCGTGCCGGTGAAACCGGCGTTACCGGAAATCACGTTGGCCATGGCCAGCACCTCGTCGAACACCGCCGCGATGATGCCGCCGTGTACGGAATCCGGCGGACCGGCATAGGTGGGCGAGAAAATCACCTCGCCGCGCACGTCCTCGCCGTCGCGCCACAGCCGTATCGGCGGTGCGATCGGGTTGCGCTTGCCGCTGACCGGGCTGTAGGGCATGACGGAGGTGATGTCCTCCTCCTGCCAGGGCAGCCCGGCGTTGGCATCGGCGACGGATATGGTCGACCAGCCCTCCCCCTCCTTGAGCCAGGGCCTCAAGGTATCGATGGCCTGCTGGATGTGGCTGGTCGCCTCGGCCAGGGCATCCTCCGGCGCGTGACTGCAGCGCAGGTGGCGGATGAGGTGCACCACATCCTCGTTGATCAGTTCGCGCAGGCATGGCTCCTGTGCCTCCTGCTGCTGTTCCTTGCCGTCGCCTGACATAGTGGTGTCCCGCTCCCCGATACGCGTTAAATGGTCACCCATCGCCGCAAACCGGGCAACGCCGCCGGGTCCATTGGCTTGAACCCTGCGCAGGACTTTCACCCCGCGGCGGTATACCATGGCGCGCTTGCACAGCTGAGGAGATAAACGTGGAAATCGGCCCGGAAACCGTCGTGCTGTTTCACTACACCCTGCGCAATGACGAGGGCGAGGAGCTGGAGACTTCCCGCGGTGGCGACGCTACCGCCTACCTGCACGGCGCGAGAAATATCATCCCGGGCCTGGAGAAAGCCATGGCGGGCAGGAGCGCGGGAGATGTCTTCACCGCCAGCGTAACCCCCGAGGAGGGCTACGGTACGCGCGAGGCCGACAGGCTGCAGCGCGTACCCATCAAGCACCTGGTCTTCAAGGGCAAGCTGCGTGCCGGCGACGTCGCGCAGCTCAACACGCAGCAGGGGATGCGCGCGGTGACGGTGGTAAAAGCCGGGAGGCACAGCGCCGACATCGATACCAACCACCCCCTGGCCGGGCAGACGCTGCACTTCGATATCGAGATCATGGAAGTCAGGACCGCCACCGCGGATGAGTTGTCACACGGCCACGCCCACGGGCGAGGCGGTCACCAGCACTGAAGCCAGTCGTGGCTCAGGCGGCGTAGCTCTCCTCGAGGTAGGCCAGGATCTGCTCGGACTCGAACAGGCCCTCCTCGGTATTCGGGTCGTACAGGAACGGGATCGCCACCCTGCCCTGCTCGGACTGCAGGTATTGGCGGTTGGCAAGCTCCGGCTCCGTGTGGATTCCCAGCTTCGCGCGTAGCGGCGGCAGCAGCCATTCCTGCGGCTGTGTGCGACCGCAGCTGCGCAGCACGTAGGGTATCTCCATGTTACACAGGCGCTCGCGCACCACGCGGGCGTAGGGGCTCGACTCGAAGCTGTACAGCTCCAGCATGTACTCCGGCTGCACGCTGGGTTCGGCCTGCATACTCTCGCCCATGCGCGCACCGCTGGCCAGCATCGAGCCCAGCGTCTGCAGGCGCCCGGCGCGCCACTTCAGGGGCAGCGGACGCTTGCCGTAGGTCTCGAACAGGTAGGCGACGATATCCAGCGATTCGTACATCTCCACCCCGGTATTCGGGTCGACGAGGTAGGGAAACTGCGCCTTGCCGCCGCGTTCCACCACCTCCGGCCGAAAACGTTCGCCGTTCCTGGGACAGGGGAAAATCTCCGCGTCGAGGTCCAGTTCGGTCAACGCCTCGCGTACCAGGCGACAGTAGGGGCAGTTCTCGATGTCGAACAGCTGCAGCGTTTCCGCCGGCTTCCTGGCCGCCGGTCGGCTGCTGATACCGCCGCCGCCGCGCACCAGTGTCGATATCATCGAAGTCGCAATATTAGCCGCCATGGTTCAACCCCCGGTATTCTTTCTCCAGTCGCTTCATTGCCTTCTTGGACACCCCGCCCAGGACCTCGATGGCGTGCCGTATCCTCGCCCGGGACATGTCCGGGCCCAGCAGGGCCATCGAATCCACCACGGAAAAGGAGGCGCTGCTGCCGGCTATCGCGATAAACAGCGGCGCGAGGAAATCCTTCACTTTCATGTCCAGGGCATCCGCGATGCCCTTCAGGTCATCCCATACATTATCACGTGTCCAGTGTCGCTGCTCCTCCAGACGCCACAGCGCGAACTGCATCTGGCGCACGATGTCCGCGGCCTCACCCTTCAGCGCGGTGAAATCTTCTGCGGCGATCGGCAGCGTGCCCGCGGCCAGGAAGGTGGTCAACGGTGCGAAGTCACTGAGGGTTTCCATCCGCTTCTGGGCATGGGGCAGCACGGCCATAAGCCTGTCGCGGTTCAGGCCCCAGTCGACGAGGCGCTGCGCCAGCTGTTCCTCGCTGAGATCCTCCCGCATCCACAGGCCGCTGAGCCAGCTCAGCTTCTCCACGTCGAAGATCGGCCCGCCGAGTGAAACCCGGCTGATATCGAACTGTTCGAGCATCTCGGCCAGGGAAAATTTTTCCCGCTCGTCGGGCATGGACCAGCCCATCCTGCCGAGGTAGTTCACCAGCGCCTCGGGCAGGAAACCCATGCGCTGGTAGTAGAGAATGCTGGTGGGATTCTTGCGCTTGCTGAGCTTGGACTTGTCCGGGTTGCGCAACAGCGGCAGGTGGCACAACTGC
>JAWVYG010000507.1:0-3318 GCA_033722815.1 Halioglobus sp. | reverse complement strand
TGGACTTCGCCTGCCAGCGCGGCATCGACATCGCGTTCATCGAGGAAATGCCGCTGGGCCTCATCGACGAGCACGACAGGGCGCTGAGCTTCTGCTCAAGCCAGGAGCTGCGCGAGATGGTCGGCCGGCGTTACAGCCTGGAGGCACTGGGTGACCCGGCGGGCAATGCGGGCCCCGCGCGCTACTACCGCATCGGCGGGCAGGACACCCGCGTGGGTTTCATCTCGCCGCACAGCCACAACTTCTGCCACCTGTGCAACCGCGTGCGCCTGACGGCCGAAGGACGCCTGCTGCTGTGCCTGGGCAACGAGCACTCCGTCGACCTGAAGGCCGTCCTGCGCGACCCCCACTACACGCCGGGACAGTTGCGCGCCGCCCTGCTGCAGTCCATGGAGATCAAGCCGGAGCGCCATCACTTCGACCTGGACAGCGAGCCGGAAATCCTGCGCTTCATGAATATGACCGGCGGCTAGCGCGCCCTCCATACGGTTGTACCGGCCGCCGCCGCATCGCGTACAATGGTCTGCCCAGAACGAGGTATGGCCGTGCAAGCACAAGATTTTCCCCAGCTCTCCAGCGTCGAAGACATCGAACAGGGCTTCGAGTCACACGGCTACATCTGCAGCCGCAAGATCGCCACGGCAGTGTTCCTTGCATTCAAGCTGCGCAAACCCGTGCTCGTGGAAGGCCCTCCGGGTGTGGGCAAGACGGAGCTGGCCAAGACGACCGCGCTCCTGCTGGACGCGCCCCTGATTCGGCTGCAGTGTTACGAGGGCCTGGATGAAGCCAAGGCACTGTACGAATGGAAATACGGTAAACAGCTGCTGTATACGCAGGTGCTGAAGGAGAAACTCGGCGACCTGCTGCAGGGCGCCAAGGGCCTGGCCGAATCCGTCAACCGCCTGCACCAGTTCGGCGACATTTTTTACTCTGAAGACTTCCTGGAGCCGCGCCCGCTGCTCAAGGCCATGCAGCAGGAGCGCGGCGCGATCCTGCTGATCGACGAGGTGGACAAGTCGGACTACGAGTTCGAGTCGCTCTTGCTGGAGATCCTCTCCGACTACCAGGTCTCCATACCGGAGATCGGTACCGTGCAGGCGCGCACGGCGCCGATGGTGTTCCTCACCAGCAACAATACGCGCGAGATATCCGATGCCCTGAAGCGGCGCTGCCTGCACCTGTACATCCCGTTTCCCACCGTGGACCTGGAGGAGCGCATCATTCGCAGCCGCGTGCCCGACGTGGACGACAGGCTGCGCCACCAGCTGGTCGAATTCGTGCACTCACTGCGCCAGCTCGACCTGAAGAAGGTACCCGCCATCAGTGAGACCATCGACTGGGCGCGCAGCCTGCTGTTCCTGCACGCGGGCAGCCTCGACGAAGAGCTCGTTCGCAGCACGCTGAATGTGCTGCTCAAGTTCGAGGAAGACATCGAGGCGACGGATAACGAGCTGAAAACCCTGGTGCGCAACAGCACCGACGAGCAGGCGGGCGCTCACGGCCGCAACCGGACCTCGCAAGGGTAGACTGACATGCCTTCCAACCTGGTAAGTTTCATCCAGGTATTGCGTACCCACGACGTGCGGGTCTCCCCGGCGGAGTCGCTCGATGCCGTCGACGTGGCTGCGACCCTGGGCTATGGCGACAGGACGCTGCTGCGCGACGGGCTCGCCATGACGCTCGCCAAGACGCCCGAGGAAGAAGCCATCTTCACGCAGTGCTTCGACCGGTTTTTCAGCCAGGGCCTCGCCGACTTCGCCAACGACGGCGCACAAGAGCAGGCCGGCGACGACACGGATGGCGGTGCAGAGGGCGACCACGATGAGGGCGATGCCGCAGGACAGGACAACGCCGAGGGCGGCTCCGACAGCATGTCGGCGCAGATGGAGACCCTGGACCTCGCCGCCGGGGACAATGCCTCGCTGCAGGCGCTGATGCAGTCGACCCTGATGCAGAACCTGTTGGACAACAACCGCAATGAGCTGACGCTGGCGATGGCCCAGGCGGCCGAGCGCGTCGGCCTGCAGGACATCCAGATGTTTACCCAGCGCGGCCAGTTCACCCGGCGCATTCTCGACGAGATGGGCGAAGAGCAGATTCGCGATGCCGTCATCGAACTGGAGCAGGCCGGCAGTCCGGCGCTGCCGATCGTGCAGCGCTACCGCGACATCCTGCGCGAGCAGGTACGCGACTACGTGGAGCACGAGTACCTGCTCCACGCCGAGGGCCGCAACCAGCAGTTCATGGAAGAGATCCTGTCCAAGACCCGTCTCAACAACATCGAGCACGTGTACCTGCACCGGGTACAGGAACTGATTCGCAAGATGGCGCGCAAGCTGGCCAGCCGCCACGCCCGCAAGCGGCGCCGACTGAAACGCGGCCAGCTGGACATGCCGCGCACGCTGCGCAAGGGCATTCCCAACGACGGCGTCATGTTCAATACCTACTGGCGCCAGGTACGCAAGGAGAAACCGCAGATACTCGCGGTATGCGATGTCAGCGGTTCGGTCGCCGCCTATGCCAAGTTCCTGTTGCTGTTCCTGTACAGCCTGCAGGATGTACTGCCGCGGGTGCGCAGCTTTGCCTTCTCCAGCTACCTGGGCGAGGTGAGCCACTACTTCGACGACTACCCCGTCGAGGAAGCTATCGAACTGGTCAACTGGAAGTTCGGCGGCGCCACGGACTACGGCAACAGCCTGCTCGATTTCGCCAGCCTGGCGCTGGATGACATCAACAGCAACACGACAGTCATCATTCTCGGCGACGCCCGCAACAATAACGGCGACCCGCGCCTGGACCTGATGCAGGGCATCTACAAGCGCTCACGCCAGGTCATCTGGCTCAACCCGGAGTCGCGCCGTTCCTGGGGAACAGGCGATTCAGAGATGCTGCGCTACCAAAGTGCCTGTCATTTCAGCGCCGAATGCAATAATCTTAAGCAGCTCGAACGCATCGTGGACCAGCTGCTCAAGAGTACCCGCTAGTGGCCTATTACTGTCGAGACTGCAGTTACACCGGCAAGGCGAAAAGCCAGACAGGTGCATGTCCGGCCTGCGGCTCGTTCAACTACGGCATCCGCGGTGCGGCCGGGGAACAGGCGCCGGCGCCCAAGCGCTGGCGCCTGGTGCTCGTCATATTGCTGTGGGGATACCTGATGGTACACATAGGCTGGAAACTGGCGCAGTGATCCTGTCCTCGGAACACTTCCCGATATCCTGTTCGCTGCGGCCGCGGCTGGTCGAGGGCATACCCGACGTCGCGGACAGCCAGTCAATGTCGCTGGAGGACCTGCTGGGCTACCTGGGCACGCCGCAAGAC
>JAWVYG010000506.1:0-3318 GCA_033722815.1 Halioglobus sp. | reverse complement strand
GTCTTCCACGCCCTGCTCCGCCAGGTCTTCCATGGTGATGATCTCGCGGCTGGCCAGAATGTAGGCCAGGTGACGATCCATGCCGTCCATGGTGAGCAGGTCTTCCGCCGGTTCGTTGGCGCCGAGCTGTTCCTCGGACGCGATCGCCTGGGTGAGCAGCGCGTCCTTGGCGCGGGCGCGCAGCTCTTCGGCAATATCCTCATCGAAGCCCTCGATGGCGGTCATTTCTTCCAGCGGCACGTAGGCCACTTCCTCGAGCGTGGTGAAACCTTCCTCGACCAGTATTTCCGCCACTTCCTCGTCCACATCGAGGCTTTCCACGAATACCCCGATCACCTGGCCGGCTTCGGCCTCGTGCTTCTCGGCGGCCTCGTCGAGGCTCATCACGTTGATGGTCCACTGGGTCAACTCGGCGGCGAGGCGGACATTCTGGCCCGAGCGCCCGATGGCCTGGGCGAGATTCTCCTCAGACACCGCCACATCCATGGTGCCACTGTCCTCATCCACCACAATGGATACGACCTCGGCGGGCGCCATGGCGGTGATGACCAGCTGTGCCGGGTTGTCATCCCACAGCACGATGTCGACGCGCTCGTTGTCCAGCTCGTTGGAAACCGCCTGCACCCTGGAGCCGCGCATTCCCACACACGCACCCACCGGGTCGATACGCTGGTCGTTGGTCTTCACGGCGATCTTGGCGCGGGAACCCGGGTCGCGGGCTGCAGCCCTGATCTGGATCACCTCTTCCGAGATCTCGGGAACCTCGATCTTGAACAGCTCGATGAGCATCTCGGGGCAGGAGCGGCTGAGAATCAACTGGGGGCCGCGGGACTCGGTACTGATCTCCTTGAGGATCGCGCGAACGCGGTCGTTCACCCGGAAGGTCTCACGGCCGACCAGCTGCTCCCGCGGCAGCAGTCCCTCGGCATTGTTGCCCAGGTCGACGATCACGTTGTCGCGGGTCACTTTCTTCACGGTTCCGGCGACCAGCTCACCGACACGATCGGCATACAGCTCGACAACCTGCGCACGCTCGGCATCGCGCACGCGCTGTACGATCACCTGCTTGGCGGTCTGCGCGGCGATGCGGCCGAACTCGACGTTCTCGACCTGCACGACATGGTAATCGCCCGGCTTCAGGTTCGGATCCTCTTCGTCCGCCTCCTCGGTGGTGAACTGCGTGCCCAGCAGCGCCAGTTCGTCGTCGGGGACAACGAGCCAGCGCCGCACGGTCTCGTAGTCGCCCGTCTCGCGGTCGATCGTCACCTGAATATCGGCTTCCTCGTCATAACGCTTCTTGGTCGCCGTCGCCAGCGCAAGCTCCATCGCTTCGAAGATGATGTCCTGCGACACCCCCTTCTCATTCGAGACAGCCTCCGCTATATCCAGAATTTCCTTAGCCATTTCCAGCCTCGCCAGTTAACTTGCCGCGCCTATACGCCCGGTTGTACACGCGCCTTTTCAATCGTGCCGTGTGGCAGCAGGTATTCGTGGTCATCTACCTGGACCACCACGTCCTCGCCCTCAAGGCCCTTTAAAACTCCCTTGAACTTCCGCCTGCCCTCAAACGGGCTGCGCAGGCGCAGTTCCACAATCTCACCGGCGTACCTGCCGAACTGCTCAGGCGTGAACAGCAGCCGGTCGACGCCGGGAGAGGATACCTCCAGGGTGTATTCACCGCTGATCGGGTCCTCCACGTCCAGCACGCCGCTCACCTGTTCGCTGACCGCGGCGCAGTCGTCCACCGTGACACCCCGGGCCGAATCGATATAGATTCGCAGCAGCGTATGCCTGCCCTGGGACAGGTACTCGACTCCCCACAGGTCGAAGCCGAGGGCTTCGACGGTGGGCCGGAGTAACCCGGTGATCTCGTGTTGCCTGCTGGCCACGGCGGCTTTTTCCCCACGTACGAAAAAGCCCCTGAAAAGGGGCTTTTTCATTCGAGCGTCGTCGGTATTAGGAGCACACGACGCTAATTGGTAGCGGGGGCCGGATTTGAACCGACGACCTTCGGGTTATGAGCCCGACGAGCTACCAGGCTGCTCCACCCCGCATCAAAACTTCCTCTAACATGGCAAGCCCCTCGGCACGCCAACATGAACCAGGCAAAACCCCGTCCACGAAGAGGGTGAGCATTATAGGGACGGCCCCTGGCCCGGTCAACCGTGCCGCCGGGCTATTTCCGCGGGGGGATTTGGTGTGAACTGCGTCGAAAATCAGGGCCATACAGGCGCCCGAACAGGTGCCCCGGCATCCAGTGAATCCCGCGCGTGATACACTCCGAGAGACAGTCCAACCAGCGGACCGTATCAGGATTTTCTCTCAGGAGGGTAGCCCGTGAACACAAGTACACCCGCGGGAAAGGGGAAAGGCAGCGCGGACAATCCCGAAAATCTGCCCGGCGAGATACGCGCCCTGCGCGAACAGGTGCTGGAACTGTCCGCACGCGTCACAAGTCTCGAACGGGCCACGGAGCAGGTCGACAGGGGTAGCCAGATGCTCCTGTCACACCAGTACCGACAGCTGGCCGCAAACGGTGTGACCCTGTCTTTCGATGAGGTCGGCTTCCGCAACTACTCGCAATTCGAGGAAGACGGCATCCTGCATTACATCTTTTCCCTTATCGGCACAGGCCCGATGCGCTCTGTCGAGATTTGCGCGGGAACCGGATACGAATCCAATTCGGCGAACTTCATTCTCAATCACAACTGGTATTCGCTGCTGGTCGACGGAGACAAGCGCAACGTAAAGCGCGGCTCGGAGTTTTTCGCCAACCACCCCAGCACGCGGTACGTCGGGCCCAAGTTCCTGCATCACTGGATAGACAGGGAATCTGTCAACGAGATGCTCCGCGAGGCGGGCTTCTCGGGCGAGATCGACCTGCTGGTAATCGACCTCGATGGTGTCGATTACTGGATCTGGGATGCCATCACCGAGGTTTCTCCGAGAGTCGTCTGCGTGGAGGTCATGGCGCAGCTCGGAGAGCGGAGCATCACCGTCCCCTACGCCAGCGACTTCAGGGCACAGTGGATACCGCTGGAGAAAAAAGATGGTATCGCCGGTGATGGCGGCAGGGAGGGCAGCGTCTTCAATCTCGCTTTCTATGGCGGCGCGTCGCTGCCCGCCTACGTCAAGCTGGCCAGACAGAAAGGCTACAGGCTGATCGGCGCAAACCGGCTGGGCATCAATGCCTTCTTTATGCGCGACGATCTCGGCGCCGACCACTTCCCGGAGGTTTCCTGGAAAGATTGCGTCAACGAAAACTACGACGCCGAGGAGAGAAGGCGCATACACGAGGTACTCGAAGACTACGCGTGG
>JAWVYG010000505.1:0-3319 GCA_033722815.1 Halioglobus sp. | reverse complement strand
GAACGTGTTCATCGTGCGCGACGACCGCATCTACACGCCGGAGCTGACCTCCTGTCTCGACGGCATCACGCGCAACACCATCTTCGCGCTGGCGGACGAACTGGGCTATCGCATCGAGGATAAGCGCATCACCCGCGACGAGGTCTACGTGGCGGACGAGGCCTTCTTCACCGGCACCGCCGCGGAGGTGGTGCCGATCCGCGAACTGGACGGCCGCACCATCGGCTCAGGCAGCCGCGGGCCCCTCACCGAGAAGCTGCAGGGCATGTACTTCGACACCGTGCGCGGTAAGCGCAGCGAATACGGCGAGTGGAACGAGCCCGTCGCCTGATTCTACCGTCCGCCGCAGTGCTCCCGGCCCGCGGCGGTACTGACACAGCCCCTGTCCTCCCGGGCGCCGCCCCGCGGTCCGGGCCCCAATTCGTACACCGGTGTGCAGCGCGGCCGGGGCATGGCAACATGTCCCGGGAGAGCACGCCCTGTCCCGGCCCGCCGGCCGGAGGCGTGGCCCAGGACGGTGAGGGATGCCGAGAGTGCGACTGGCGCTGGTGATCGACCGCTATTTTCCCCACGCTGCGCTGCAGCGCGACTGCTTTGCGCTGGCCGAGGCCCTGCTGCAGCGGGGGCATGCCTGCGTGGCCTACTGCCGCGCCTGGGAGGGCCCGCAGCCGGCCGGCCTGGACGTGCGGCCGCTGCCGGTGCGTGCGCTGCGCGAGCACACCCGCCGGCGGCGTTTTGAGGCACGGCTGCAGCGGGCGCTGGCGGCCGAGCCGGTGGATGCCGTGCTGGGCTTCGATGCCATGCCGGGGCTGGATGTGCATTTCGCCGGCGATGTGTGCCACGCCGCCACGCCCGATGCCGGCGGCGCGGGACTGTGGCGCCGCGCGCGCAACGCACAGCGCCTGCAGGCGGAGCGCGCCGTGTTCGGCCCGGATGCCGCGACGCGGGTGCTCCTGCTCAGCGACGTCCAGTGCGAGGCCTTCCGCCAGCACTACGCAACGCCCCCGGAACGGTTGTGCGTGCTCCCCCCCGGGGTGGACCGGCAGCGCCGCGCCGGCCAGGACAGCCGCCAGCGGCGGGTGGCCGCCAGGCGCACGCTCGGTCTCGAGGACGGTGCGCTGGCGTTGCTGTTCATTGCTTCCTCTTTCCACCGCAAGGGCCTGGACCGCGCCATCACGGCGCTGGCCAACATGGCTGTCGAGCAGCCGGCTGTGCAGGCGCGCCTGCTGGTGGTGGGGGCGGACGAGGCGGCACCCTTTGCGAAGCTGGCGCGCCAACAGGGCGTGGAGGAGTCCGTGGAGTTTCTCGGGCCGCGGGACGATGTGCTGGACCTGATGCTGGCGGCGGACCTGCTGCTGCACCCGGCGCGGGTCGAGGCCGGCGGCGTCGTGCTGCTGGAGGCCATCGCCGCGGGGCTGCCTGTGGTCACGGTGGATAGCAGCGGCTATGCCGGCCACGTCGCCGCGGCGCGCTCGGGCCTCGTGCTGGTGTCGCCCTTTACCCAGGAAGTCTTCGACAAGGCCGTCATGCGCAACATCGACGGCGTATTCCGCGCAGATTGCCGCGACTGCGCCCGATCCTACGCGGACAAAACAGACCTGTGGTCGATGCACGCGGCGGCGGCAGACCAGCTGGAGCGCTGGTTCGGCGCGCCGGCGCAACCGCCACCCGGCTGATCCTGTGCCTGCAACAGAACAGCACCTTCCCGCGCGCGGTGGAGCGGCACCAGCTCGCTCTGTATTATAAAGGCCGCTGATCGGGCCCGCAGGGGCTGCCGGGGGTAACCTAATGATAAACAGGTCGTTAGTCGTGCGCGGCAAGACATGGGGCGGTCGCCTCAAGCGCCGCCTGCGCAAACCGCCCAACGGTATCGAAGCCTGGCTCAAGCACAACACCGAGCCGGTCAAGGACGAACCCCGGCGCTACGTGGGCGCTTACATGATGCGCGACCTGCCGTGCTTCCTGAAACTGTACCGCAGCCGCTTCTACCTGCACGTGCTGCCGGCCCTGCTGCGCGTCAGCAAACCGCACTTCACCTTCCGCAGGGCCGTGGCGCTGGCCAGCTACGGCGTGCCCATCCCGCGGCCGATGACCTGCGTGATGGTCAGGGAGGGCCTGCTGCTGCTGAACGAGAGCATCGACGGCGCGCGCGACTACGATGCGCTGTCGCAGGAGCAGTCGTCGGCGGACGAAGTGCGGCGCATGATGCACTGCGCCGGCGGCACTATCGCCGCCATGCACATGGCCGGCTATACGCACAGCGACTGCCAGTGGCGCAACCTGCTGTGGAGTGGCCGTGAATGCTACCTCGTCGACCTGGACAGCGTGCGCAGGCGCCGCTTCCTGGTGCGCAGGGGCCGCGCCCGTGACGTCGCCCGTTTCGTCGTCAGCGCCGAACAGGCCAGGCTGCGGCCGGATCTGCTCGAGGTGTTCCTCAAGGCCTACCTGGAAGTCGTGCGAACCGAACGTGAAACACTGCTGGCGCGCATGCAGCCGCAGCTGGAAAAGCTGCGCCTGCAACAGGAAAAGCAGCACGGTATCACCGCCCAACCGCTCCTTTGAGCGCCATGCGCCGCAGCGCCCAGCGGTGCGCCTCCCGCGCCACCACCTTTGCCTCCACCGGCGTGAAGTGACGCATCTGGCTGCGCCACGCGCTGAAGAAGCGCATGCGGTCGGTCGCACTCAGTGCCTCCGCTGGCACCAGGTCAATCTGCATGATATTGCGCAGGATACTCCGTCCTGGTGGCGGCGAATGCCGCGTGGTCAGTTCGTTGTCGAGCAGGGTGAAGCGGAAGCTGTTGTCGGCCTCCTCGGCAATGATGTTACCGGGCCGCAGGTCACCGTGGATGAAACCGGTCGCGTGCAGCCTGCCGATGTGCCGTCCCAGCGCCCTCAGCAGTTCGTGCTTGCGGCGCAGCGTCTGCGCATCGCTGCCGTCCAGCTCGCGCAGCCACTCGTTGATATCCATACCGGGCGCCGCGTGCATAAAGATATACTCGGTGCCGCCCGGTAGCCGGCCCCAGTGCAGCGGCCGGGACGCGCGGAAACCGTAGTACATCAGTTGCGCGCCGTTGCGCCGGGCGCGCGTGGCGCGGCTGCCGCGCAGCAGGCCACGCAGTCGTTCCGCCGGGCTGCGCGGCACGAATTCCTTACAGTACAGGCCCAGTTCGCGGTGGTGGGCGACGCGGTTATAGGGCGAGCTGGCGACCCGCCGCCAGCCGTCGGGCAGGTAGTCCTCGCGCAGCTGCTGAGCCCAGTGATGCAGGGTGTCGGGATCCACGTTGTCGCGCGCGTTTGGCAAAACTGTCAGGACCTTGCG
>JAWVYG010000504.1:0-3329 GCA_033722815.1 Halioglobus sp. | reverse complement strand
TCGCTCTCGCTCGTGGCGCCGGGCGCGCCCAGGTGCGTATCGGTGCTGGCGATGAAGCCGAATTCGAAGGGGTTGACGCCCAGCCGCTGCTCAATCGCGATGCCCCGCCCCAGCACCTCGCGCACGAAGCCGGTGTCGGGCCGCGGCGGCCGGTCGCGGCCGGCGATGTTGTCCAGCGGCAGCTGCTCGAATGCGCACAGCTCGTCGACCGACGCGCCGGGCAGGAAGAAACACTCCGACGCACCCTTGTGCTGCATGATCTCGACCACCGGCTCCATGCGCCGGCGCAGTGCGGCGTAATCTGCGCTTATGTCTGTCCCGTTTTCCATCGTGTCGGCGAACATGAGACCGCCGCTGAGGTTGGAATTGTGCGGAATGGTCAGCGCCTCGCAGCCGGAGCCTGCGTCGTTACAGTCTTCGTCCAGCGACCACCACAGCGATTCCACGGCGGGGCCGTCGATGAAGCTCGCGGGCAGGCGCGGCACGGCGGCGTTGCGGAACACCACGTTGCGGTGCAGGTTGCCGCCCGACTGCCACTCCACGCCGGTCCACTCGTAGCCGACGAAGGTGGTGAAGCTGCAGTCCGCGCTGCGGTCGTAGTGCCGCTCGGCCGCCTCCTGCATCTCGCCCCAGGGCTTGCGCGCGGCATCGAGGCACAGCCTGTCCCCCTCCCCGCACAGGCCCATGTGGCTGGCGCGCACTGATGACATGAAGTTGAACAGGTAGTAGGCGGCGCGCGGGATATAGCGGTAGAGCAGGCACTGCCAGGAATCGTAGCCCGCCGCGCCCGGCGTGTTGCACATGTAGACCTCGCCGATCAGTTCCGCGTGGTCGGACACCATAGCGAAATCCAGCGGCCGCTCCAGCTGCAGCGAGCGCATGCCAGTGCCGCTGTCTGTCCATGGCTGGATGGTCAGGCGTTCGCCGCGGGCGAATGCATAGGCCTGGGCCGGCGTGGTGCGGGTGCCCTGGGTACTGGCGTCGAGCGAATAGCGGGTATGCACGTGCAGGTCGCCGAAGAACGGCTGCTTCAACGGCGCGCGCACCGCGCAGGGCTCGCGCATTTCGCTGTAGTCGGCCGCCTGCGCGGACAGGGCAAGCAGGCAGACCAGCAATGCACCGACGCCGAGCCGGTACGGGCCGCGATTCACCGCCGACACGCCTAGAGCTCCCGGCCGGAGGTGGAACCGTATTTGCGTGTGTGGGCGTCCAGCGCATCGAGTATGCCCTGGTGCCGCATGGCGATGATGTCGCGGTAGTCGTCGTGGGTGATGATGTAGAAATCGCCCTCTTGCACGGCGTCGATCACCCGCTCGCCCACGGCCAGTGGTGAGATGCCGCTGGCGGTATCCGGCGCCGGCTGCTGGTGATCGATACCGGAGTCGAGCTGTTCAGGTCGCACCTCGAAGGACTTGGTGGTGAGCTGCGTATCGACCAGGCCGGGACACAGCACGGACACGCCGACGCCCTTGTCCGCCACTTCCATCAGCAGCGACTCGGACAGGCCGACGACGGCGAACTTGGTCGTGGTATACAACCCCTCCGGTGGGCCCGAGATAAGCCCGCCCATGGAGGCGGTGTTGACGATATGGCCCTCACCCTGCTCCACCAGCAGCGGCAGGAAGACCTTCACGCCGTGGATCACACCGTACAGGTTGACGTTGACCAGGAACTGCCAGTCGCGAATATCCGCCTCCAGCATCAGCGCACCCAGCCACACGCCCGCGTTGTTGCACACCAGGTGTACCGCCCCGAAGCGCTCCAGGGCCGCGTCGCGCAGCGCCTCTACCGACTCCAGGCTGCTGACATCGACCTCGCAGGCGAAGGCCGCCTCGCCGATACCGTCGGCAACCGCACTCGCCCCGGCCAGGTCGATGTCAGCAACGACGACCTTCATCCCGGCGGCGGCGGCGGCGCGCGCGATGCCCTCGCCAATACCCGACCCCGCGCCGGTAATCACCGCCACCTTATTGGTTAACTCCTGCATGGACAAATACCTCGGCGCCAGGACGCTGTCAGAGCTGGCAGTCAATCATTACTTTTATGGCACTGGCGGTATCCCTGGCCGCGGCAAACGCCGCCTGGATATCCGACAGTGGAAAATGGTGGGTCACAATCACGGTTGGATCCACGTCGCCCGAGCGCAGTATAGCGAAAACCTCGTCAAATTCCCCGTCGTATCCCATCGCGGGAATCACGGAAACCTCCTTGGCCAGCAGCGACACCAGGTCGACGCTGGCGGGCTCCTTGTGCACCCCCGACAGGCAGATGCGACTCTGCGGCCCCGCCATGTTCACGATGCCCTCGAATACTGCGCGCACGCCGGTGGCCTCGAAATAGATATCGCTGGCGGGCAGCGGCATGCCGAAGAAGCTGCGGGCCCCGTGCAGTTCAATGAGCCTGTCCGCCAGCTGCGGGTCGTCCCCGCGCAGGGCGGTGGCGCCAAGCTGGGCCGCCACCTCGAGCCGTTTGTCCGACAGGTCCACCACGGCGATGTCGCCGAGGCCGCGGTGCGACAATACCTGGACCATGCACAGGCCGATGGGGCCGGCGCCGTAGATCACGGCTTTATCCTCCGCGGCGGCCCCCACCCTGTTGGCGCCGTGCTGCGCCACCGCCAGCGGCTCGACCAGGGCGCCCCACTCCAGCGGGATATCCGGCGGCAGCCTGAGGGTACTGCCCGGGTCAAGCGCCGCGTCGCGTACGAGCAGCTGTGGCGTGAAACCGCCCTCCAGCCCGCCGTTACCGATGTTGACCCCGTTGCTCATCGGCTGCACAACGACGGCATCGCCCGGTGCCACGTGGGACACGTTGGCACCCGCGGCGCTGACCACGCCCCAGAGCTCGTGGCCGATGGGCATGGGCACATCCGGTGCGGTGATGCCGCCCATCGCGAGGTAGCCGAGGTCGGTGCCGCAGATGCCGCACTGGCGCACCTCCACCACCACGTCGTCATCGCCGCACTGCGGGGGTGCAATGCTGTCCAGGCGCAGGTCGTCGACGCCGTGTATGCGCGCCTGGGGAATGGAGGTCATGGCAGTGCTCCCGGGGGTCGTCAGGTACGTCACACACTATTTGCGCCCCCCGCGCGGGTCAACCGCGCCGGCCGATTTATTGAACCGCGTTGCCGGAATTGCCGGCGCCTCTGGTTCGCGCCGACGGCCGCTGCCACACTGACCACTGAGAGAAACTTCAGGGGAAACATGTCGGACGCTGATTGGGACCTGGAAGTCGACTGGCTGGTAGCCGGCGCCGGCGCCGCGGGCATGACCGGCGCGGTGGTGGCGCACCAGCTCGGCGGCTCCGTTTTGGTGGTCGAGAAGGAAGCG
>JAWVYG010000503.1:0-3336 GCA_033722815.1 Halioglobus sp. | reverse complement strand
GAAATGGACGAATACCTGCTGCAGCGCGCGGAAGCACAGCTGAAGGCCGCCCAGGAGCAGGTGCAGGAAATCCGCGACCGCCTGGAAGCCCGCAAGCAGACCGCTCCCCAGGACTGAGCACGTCCCTCTCGCTACACCACCTACACGATCCTACGCGCCGCCCGGACCATACGCACCCGGCGGCGCCGCCTGTCCGCTCGCTCAGCTGATGCTGATCCTCGATCGGGAGACACCCTGGTGCCGGTTGCTTTTGGGGCAGTGTCCTACAAACCTGCCTGTCCCGGCCATGCACCCGTTACGCGTCTATTCAGGTTATGCTGACACGCGGTTTCATCCCCTGGCCTGAAGCGGACCGGAGGCGGCAAGGCAAACCGTGGATTCTCGTCGACAACGATCATTCGTCGCAATCGCGCTCAGCTGCATGACCTGTAGCCTGCTGCCGACCCTCACCGCATGTGGTTCCGGCAACGTCCCGGGGGACGTCGAAACGCTGCGCGCGCTGCGCAGCGCGGCGCCGGGTGCAGAGCGGGAGTGGCGCCATTACCTGGGCGATGCGGCGAGCAACCAGTACAGCCCGCTGGACCAGATCAACCGTGACAATGTCGGTGGACTGGTCGAGGCCTGGCGCTACGACCCCGGCGATGCCGGCGACTTCGATACCATGATCCCCACCAATGCGCTGGTGGTCAAAGGCGTGCTGTACGGGCTGTCGGCGCGCAAGAACCTGTTCGCACTCGATGCGACCACGGGCGAGGAGCTGTGGCGCCACAGCTTCGACAAGCCCCACGAGGGCAAGGGCTCGGGACGCGGCCTGGTGTACTGGGAGGGCAGGGATGCGCGCGGCGAGGACGCCACCTGGATCCTCGTCGGCCTGAAACACGAACTGTTCGCGATCGATGCCCTGCGCGGTGAGCGGGTGCGGACCTTCGGCGACAACGGCGTGGTGGACCTGCGCGCGGGGCTCGATCGGCCCGTCGACGGCCTCAGCGTGAATGTCGTCGCACCCGGCACGCTCTACGGCGACCTGCTCATACAGGGCTTCGGCACCAGCGAATTCTACGATGCCGCGCCCGGCTACATACGCGCCTACCACGTACCCACCGGGGAACTGCGCTGGACATTTCGCACCATTCCCGCGCCCGGAGAGTTCGGCGCCGACACCTGGCCAGACGCGAACCGCGACAAGCTCGGCGGCGCCAACTCGTGGGCGGGCATCACGGTCGATAGCGAACGCGGCATCGCCTTCGTGCCGACCGGTTCCGCCGCCTACGACTACTACGGCGGCAACCGCGCCGGCGACAACCTGTTCGCCAACTCGCTGGTCGCGCTGGACGCCGCCACGGGCGAGCGCCTGTGGCACTACCAGTTCGTGCGCCACGACCTGTGGGACCGCGACCTGCCTACGCCGCCCAACCTCGTCACGGTGCGGCGCGACGGCGAGGACATCCCGGCCGTTTCCCAGGCGACCAAGTCGGGGCACCTGTTTGTCTTTCACCGGGAGACCGGCGAGCCGCTGTTTCCCATCGAGGAGGTCGCGGTTACCGGCCGCGGTGTTGCGGGAGAACATGTCCCGACCACGCAGCCGCTGCCGCTGTCGCCACCGCCCTTCGCCAACCAGCGCTTCGAGATCACCGATGTGGCGCCGGAGAGCCGGGAGTACATCGCCGACCTGATCGGCGGCATGGCGACGGCAGGCCCATACCATCTCGCCGACGAAAGCGGGCTGGTTATCTACCCCGGCCTCGACGGCGGTGCCGAGTGGGGCGGCCAGTCCTACGATGCCAGTACGAATACCCTGTATATCAACACCAACGAGGTGCCCTGGTACTACCGCATGGTGCCGACTACCGACGCGGGCGGCGGCAATCCGTTCTCCGTGGAATTCGCCTACCTGCACTTCTGCGGCGCCTGCCACGGCGCTGACCGTGAAGGCGCCGGGGACATCTTTCCTTCCTTGAAGAACATCGGCGATAAGTACTGGCCTTGGGAGGTCTGGCGCATCATGCGGCAGGGGCGCGGTCGCATGCCCGCCCTGGCCAATGAACCCTGGTACTTCCTGCTGTTCCCCCTGTACTACCTGTACACCGCCGACGAGAACGAGATCGCCCAGCGCAGGACATCCGGGGAAATCACCGGCTACCTGACCGACGGCTTTCACGTACTGCTGGACGAGTACAAGCTGCCGGGGTCGCGCCCGCCCTGGGGCAGCCTGGTCGCCATCGACCTGGATACCGGGGACATACGCTGGAAAGTGCCGCTGGGTGATTACCCCCGGGCGCTGGCGCGGGACCTGTCCGGCCTGGGGGCGGAAAACTACGGCGGACCCGTGGCCACGGCGGGGGGTCTTGTGTTCATCGGCGCCACGCCGGATGCGCGGTTGCGCGCTTTCGACAGGTCCAGCGGTGACCTCCTGTGGCAGGCCGCCCTGCCGGCGGCCGGATTCGCGACACCCACCATCTACGAGGCCGGCGGCCGGCAGTTCGTGGTCATCGCAGCCGGCGGCGGTCGCTTGGACCAACCCTCGGGCTCGGCGTACGTTGCCTACGCACTGCCGGAGACTGACTAGCGATAAGTCTCCAGGAACGACTGTATTTGCAGCTGCATCGCACCGCTGTTCGCAGCCTTGCTCTTTGCAGCGACAGCCGCGAACCACGCGCAGCTGATCGCCGGCTGTCGCGATTCGCAGTCGCCAGCGGCCCGGTCGGCGCTCAACCGCCGCCCGTCAGCGCCTCCAGCCACAGCCGGGCATGGGCCTGCATGCCCTTGCCGTTGAAGTGGCAGTTGTCGTGGCGGTAAAGCTCGCCCTGGAGGGTGTCGGTGTCCGGGCCCGGGAAGACGCCGTCGATCTGCGGCAGGCGTGACTGCGCCGCGCGCACCGCGGCACTGGCGCCGGCGGAAGCCGGGTCGGCGGGGAGGAAAGGCATCTCACAGTGGGTCGCTACGGCGGGGTATACCGGCGCCGCAATGCCATACTCCCGCAGCAGGCCAACCAGCGATTCGAACATGGCGAAGTATTCCGCCTCCGGCGTCGCATCGTCCGCGTCGGCCTCCCCCTGGTGCCACAGCACGTGGGTCGGCACGATATCCGCGTCGCGTACCGCCCGCGTCGCCCGCTGCAAAATGGGATGCAGGTAGGCGCCGCTCTGCCACTCGGCCAGGGCGGAGCCGCCGATACCGAAGGGAACCAGCAACACCTGGTCGTAGTGCCCCGCCGCGATCAGCTTGTCGGCGAGCACTCCCCAGACCGAGCCTCCAGGCCCGTCCGGGCCCAGCAGCGGGTCCTCGGCGCGGTAGCACCTGCCGTCGTGGATATTGAAGTTGGCCACCGGGCCGACG
>JAWVYG010000502.1:0-3347 GCA_033722815.1 Halioglobus sp. | reverse complement strand
GCCGACAGCGTCGCCGAACTCGAAGGAGAGCTCGCACAGTTCGTCGGCCGGGAGGCGTTGAAAGAGCTGAACAACACCCTGCGCAGTATCTTTCGCGGTGTCGGGCTGGACCCGGACAAGTACAACCAGCGCGAAACGGTCGACCTGAACCTGCTGGCAGCACAGCTGCATCAGCAGCTCGGCGCCGAACGCAGCGCGGCGCTGGCGAAGCTGCTATTGAACTTGCAATGAACATTTGACGAGAGAGAAACAATGAACAGCGAATGGCTGCTCGCCATCTGGGAACAATACAACCTGCTCGCCGCCGTGGTCTCCCTGGCGGGCATCGTCGGCATCAGCATCATCGGCAAGAAGCTCGCCTTCTCGGTCCCTGCCCTCGCGCAGATGCGTGAGATCAATCGCGCAGAGGACAAGAAGAAGTGGGACAAGGAAAAGTACCCGCCCATGGTGCGCTCCAGCCAGAAGGTCGGCAAGTGGTGCAATTTCACCTTCTTCCCGCTGATCCTGCCCTTCTGCGTGACGCTGCAGCCACAGCCATGGTGGCAGGTGCTGCTGGATATCTTCGTCATCCTGATGTTCTACGACTTCTTCTACTACTGTGCGCACCGCTTCTGGTTCCACGGCACCGGCCCCATGCGTCAGGTACACGCGGTACACCACCAGGCGCGCAACCCGACCTACCTCGACGCACACTACGTACACCCGGTGGAGACCTTTATCGGCCTGGCGCTGTACATGGGCTCTGTAGCGGTACTGGCGGCGCTGCTGGGCCAGTTCCACGCGATCACCATCGTCGTTACGTTTGTGATCTTTTTCCAGCTGAACCAGATCAATCACACCTATGTGAACCTGCCCTACTTCCCGTTCAAGACGCTGAGCTGGATAACGGCAAAGCACCACGTGCACCATGAAAACATGCACAAGGGCAACTACGCGACGATTACCCTGTTCTACGACAAAATTTTCGGCACGCTGGATTGACCCGGCAACACGGATAAGGAGCAAACCATGGACCAGAAACAGCGCCGCGCGATTGGCGAGGAGAAAATCAAGGACGTCTACGCAGGAGACGTCATCGTCCCGCCGGAGGGCTACGCGTTCAGCGACATCATGCTGTCACAGCTGTTTGCGGAGCTGTGGACCCGGGACACCCTTTCCATGCGCGACAAGCGCATCCTGCTGCTGGGCATCATCGCTGAAAAAGGCGAGGCGATGACCTTCAAGATACAGATCAAGGCATCTCTGAAGCGCGGGGAAATCACAGCCGAGGAAGCCCGCGAATTCCTGCTGTTCATTGCACAGTACGCGGGCTACCCACGGGCGGCCTCCATGTTGATGCCCTGCGAGGAGGCAATCGCTGAATTCGAGCAGGAGAAGGCGGAAGCCGCGGAGTAGGACCACCAGCCGGCGGATGCAACAATTATACAGGGAGGTCGACAATGGAACTGAACTATGACTGGATGGCCGGACTGGCCAGTGTCGCGCTGATCATCGGTATCGTGGTCATCGGCCAGATGATCTTCTTCAGGATTCCCGCCATCGCCAGGACAAGAGAGTTAAACAACGCACAGAACCGCGACAAGTGGCGCAACAAGGGCAACAAGTACCAGCACCGCGTCAAGTCCAGCCAGAAGATCGGCCTGGCTTTCACGCTCGGATTCTACCTCCTGGTCCTGCCCTTTATCGTCACCCTCGAACCGCAGCCGCTGTGGAAGATACTCCTGGACGTATTCCTTGTACTGATGATCTACGATTTCTTCTATTACCTGACGCATCGCTACCTATTCCACGGCCAGGGCTACTTTCGCAGGGTACACGCAGTGCACCACCAGGCCAGGAGCAGGGTCAGCTCCATCGACTCGCACCTGCTGCATCCCTGGGAGATCTTTATCGGCATCGCGCTGTTTTACATCGTTACCGTCGCCATGGCTCTGGTCTACGGCGAGCCCTTCCATTTCACCACAATCGTGATCACTTCTGTGGTTTATACGCAGCTCAACCAGATCAACCACTGTCGCATCGACCTGGACAGCCGCCCATGGAAAACCCTGAACTGGATCGCCATGAAGCACGACGCCCACCACCTGGATATGCACAAAGGCAACTACGCCACCATTACACTGCTCTACGACTGGATATTCGGCACCTTGGAAACGCACCCGCTGGAACTGGCGGGCGAGGAAAACGCGGCGACCTGAACACCACCGCACTGCACCCTGTCGACTGACGCCCCTATCAGCGTTTATTACTGCGACGCAGCAACGGCACGTTTGCTGCCCCGCAACACTATGCGTGGCGCGAGGTATACCGGCGCGTTTGCACAAGGCTCGGAGATGGCACTAGGATAGGCTGCACGCGTGCTAAAGGCGATACGATGATCTCTCGACATGCCAACATAGGACATTGCCTGTTATTGCTGTGTGTATGTCTGATTGCCGGTTGCCTGTCGGATGATCACGACCGCAGTCGTGCGCTGGAGCCACGAGACCTGTGGTTCGAGGCCAGCCACCAGTCGCCGTTTATCGGCTCGCTGCGCGCCGACGACGTCGACCTTGCCGGCGTTGCGTCGATCAGCTACGAGATCCGGCCCAAGCCCGGCGCGCTCGCACGACCGGTTAGCGTCAGCTACGCGCAGGACGCGCTACGCAATCGCGGCATCTTCGACAAAGCAACCGGCAGCTTCTCGTTGCCCGTGTTCGGCCTGTACGCCGATTATGCCAACACCGTCAGCCTGCACGTGCGCTACGAGGGTGGCCTCGAGACCCGCTTCGACATACCCGCCGCCACAGCCGTGCTGCCCGAGTCGCTTGGCGCCGCCGCGAACAGCATCGTCCGCCTGCCGGTAAGCGCTGCCAGGCGCCCCAGTTTCGATTACTTCTACCTCAAGTACCTGGATTCACCGGTCGTCTATGACATCGACGGCGAGATGCGCTGGGCCAACCTGGTGCCGGCCACGGCGCATTCGATCCTGCTGGTCGACAATCATTTCCTGGCGGCCTCCACCGAGGGCAATACGGTGTACCGGTTGCAGCTGGAAGGCGGCATCAGCGAGTTTTCGCTGACGGGCGGCAACATGGTCATCGAGAACTTCCACCACAATGTCACTCCCGGCAAAGCCGGGATCATCATCACGCCCAGTGGCGAGGTCGACGGCGTGTACAAGTACGAGGCCTTCGTCAGCGAGATCGAGCCTAACGGACGCGTCATAAGGGACTGGGATATCGGCGAGATTTTTTCCCGCCACATGCGCGACAACGGTGACGACCCGTCGAATTTCGTGCGCGATGGCGTGGATTGGCTGCACATCAACGAGGCTGCCTACGACCCGCACGACGACTCGCTCGTGG
>JAWVYG010000501.1:0-3364 GCA_033722815.1 Halioglobus sp. | reverse complement strand
TGATCAGATTGAGCTGCAGGTGCTCCAGGACAACAAGCATGACCGCCAGAGCACGCAATACTTCGATGTCATCGATTCGGTTCTTCATCAGTTGACGCGACCGGGTAGGTCGTCCGGGCACCCCTGGGCGTTATTATCGAAATGGCCTTGTCGGTGACGACGCCTGGTACACCTGACAGTGGCTGCCTGGCCGAAAATTTCCTTATTTTACGATCACTTATGTTGCTACAAATGCACCTGCAGTTCAACGCCGGCAGCGTATTTCCGGCATTGGGTCACGCCTGCAGCAGGTCGACAGCGGTAGCGGCCCGGAAATTGGCCCAGGACTTTGAAGCAGGTCACAGAAAACGCGCGGCAGATATAAGAACCTGGTGGCACAGCGGCGCTCGCGCAGGCCGCAAGCGCGGCGGCCCTGCTCAGCGGGGATACATCCAGCTGAGCGTCTCATCCATGGGTATTGGCGTCAGCTGCGGGCAGACAGATCGCAAGCGTGTGTTGTCCCCGACGAGTCGCCTGATTTCATTCGCGCGGACGAAGTCTGGGTTGACCCGCACCTCGATGTCGTAGCCCGCCAGCCGGTTCATCGTGTCGATGATGGACTTCAGGGAGTAGCCCTCGCCGGAACAAATGTTGTAGGCCTCCCCCGGAGCGGCTGCCTTTACGAGCCCGGCATAGGCTCGGGCCACGTACCTGACATCGGAGAAATCCCGGATGACATCCGTATTGCCCAGTTCAATCACCCTCTCTCCCTGCTGGAAGTGGGACACGATCTTGGGGATAAGGAATTTCTCGGACTGTCCGCGTCCCGTGTAATTGAAGGGCCTGACATAAGACACGGGCAGCCTGTCACTCCATATCCGCGCCATGTATTCCATGGCGACCTTGCTGACGGCATAGTCGTTTGCCGGGGCAAACGGCGTATCCTCGTCGAGTTGTCCCTCGACGCTATTGCCGTAGACATTGGCGCTGCTGGCAAGGATCACCCTCTCTGGCGCGCATCCCGCCTCGACCAGGGCCTGCAACAGGTTGCGACTGCCCACCACGTTGGTCTGGTAGATCTCGGATGCATCGCCGTAGGGCACGAAGGTAATCGCACCCAGGTGGATAACATAATCGGGCTTGCATTCCCTTACTGCCGCCAACAGGCTTGCGGAGTCGAGCAGGTTGCCGTGTAGCGAAACGACGCCCTCTACCGGGGAGTCGCCTGACTGGCTCAGGCCGAAGAGTTCGTAACCGTCTTCGAGCAGCGCCTCGCTGAGGTAGGGACCGGTGAAACTGGAAAGGCCTGTAATCAGTACACGGCTGGACATCTAGAAGGAGACGCCCCTTTCGTTGCGCACTATGTCGGCCTTCACCATCATATCGCACAGTTCTTCCAGCGTAGTTGTCGCCTCCCAGCCGAGCACCCTCTTTGCCTTGGCCGGATCGCCGATCAGCAGGTCGACCTCGGCGGGGCGGTAGTACTGGGGATTGACCCTGACCAGCACCTTACCGCTGCTGGCGCACTTGCCCACCTCGTCTTCGGCCTCGCCGGACCACTCGATGGCGGTATCCACGGCGGCAAACGCGAGTTCTACGAAATCCCTGACGGTCTCCGTACGGTTCGTGGCCAGCACGAAGGTATCCGGTTCATCCGCCTGCAGCATACGCCACATGCCGTCGACATAGTCCTTGGCGAAACCCCAGTCTCGCTTGGCATCCATGTTGCCCAGCTCGAGCACATCCTGCTGACCGAGGTGAATGCGCGCGACGGCATCCGTAATCTTGCGCGTCACGAACTCCTTGCCTCGCAGCGGGGACTCATGGTTGAAGAGAATGCCGCTGGAGCCGAATATGTCGTAGGACTCGCGATAATTGATGGTCATCCAGTGGGCGTAGAGTTTCGCGACACCGTAGGGGCTGCGCGGGTAAAACGGCGTCTCCTCATTCTGCGGCACTGCCTGCACCTTGCCGAACATCTCCGACGTCGAGGCCTGGTAGTAGCGAATCTTCGTGTTGACCAGGCGGATCGCCTCGAGCAGGTTCAGGGCGCCAAGCCCGGTAATCTTGGATGTCGCGAGCGGCTGTTTGAACGATACACCGACAAAACTCTGTGCGGCCAGGTTATAGACCTCGTCTGCCTCACTCTCTTCGAGCAAACGGACCGCGTCCAGTGCATCCGTCAGGTCATAGTCGATCAGCTGCAGATTCGGGTGCTCGGTGATACCAAGCTCTTTCATCCGCCAGTAGTTCACAGCACTCGTGCGGCGGCAAGCTCCGAAAACCTTGTAACCCTTGTCCAGCAGGAGGGCCGCCAGGTAGGCGCCGTCCTGTCCAGTTACTCCGGTAACAACAGCGTTTTTCATTTCCTGTTCCAAGTTATTGATGGTCAGAATTGGGGGAATCGAGATTCTCTACCATACTCGATAATTTGGCCAGTGTAGCCTCAAACAAATGCGAATCGTGAACGTCTTCACACATTGATGCCAGCACGTCAATGAAGCGCCCCTCAAGGGCAGACTGCCGGAATCTCTGCGTTGAAATCTGCGCAACAAAGTCATACAGATCATCGGCATACGCGGCCGGCGAATGCTTGTCACACAGGTAGCGGTAGCCCTTCTCACCGACGTCGACATAGCGTTCCTGACCGTCGATAAAGCTCTCCAGGACACGGGCCACGCCGGCGCCCTCGTCCCCGGGGGTCACCTTCAGTACGACGTCGTCCGGCAACTCGGAATACCAGCCGATATCGCTCACGATAGCAGGCAATGAGGCGGACCAGAATCGCAACTGGCTGCCGGAGGCCTCCCCAACGGTGGGATAGCGCAGGTTCAACGCCAGGTCCGCTTCCAGGCATGCCTCGTGCAGCGTTTCCTCGTTTACGTAGCCGACCAACTCGATGTACTGCGCGACGCCGTGGTCAGCGGCAAACGACATGATTTCATCCACCTTGCCGATGTTGCCGTACAGCGACAGTCGAAACATCTCCGGCCGGCTGACCCTGGCCCATGTTTCGATAAATGGCAGCAGCCGCCTGTTGGGACCTGCATGCCCGCAGAACAGGATCGTGTAGGGGGGCTGCCCACTGCGCCTGGTTTGCCAGGTGGGCGCCGGCTCGAACGGGAGATGGAGCCTCGCTACCGGGCCGTCGTAGCTCCGGACGACCCGCTCGCGGGTGTACTCGGAGTGGACCACGATGCCGGATGCGTTCGCCACGAAGCTGGAGAAGATCTGGTAACGGCTGACGAACTCGTCGTACTGGTCCTGTGACTCGCCCCGCCAGGAGTACTGTATGCCGCCGAACAGCGCATCGAATGCCGCGGCCGCTTCCACCCCGTGCTCGTCACTGACCAGCTCGGTCAGGTCGATTTCCGGGAATGCCCGG
>JAWVYG010000500.1:0-3365 GCA_033722815.1 Halioglobus sp. | reverse complement strand
TCACCACCGGGCTCTGCACCAGGGCGTATTTACCATCGAGGCGCACGGCAGCGGGCCCGAGAGACGCTTTGTCTTCCGGCGCGGTGACGGGGAGCGAATGAGTGAGAGCATATTTCCCCAGTTCGATGACGCTAGCGCAAAAACGTTTCCGCGGAAACGTTTTCAGGTCGGGCCGCGGATAACGCCCGCTACATGCGTGCCCCATTGGCAGGGGGAACGCTGCGATTACTCGATGGCGGTGGAGGGGTTATTGCGCCGGCAGAACGACTAGTTCAACACCGACTACTTCAGTACCTCGGGCGCGAGATTTTCCAGCAGCCCGCGCACCCCGTCGCGCCAGTCGACGCTGGTCTCGCCGATCAGCTCGTGCATCTTCGTGGTGTCGATACACAGGCTGCCAAAGGCCTTCGGGTTGTCCTGGTAAACCGGCTCGAAGCCCGTCAGCTCCGCGATGAAGGCGCACCACTCTTCAATGCTCACCTTCTGCGAGCCGCCGAAGTTCAGCGTCGTGACCTCCGGTGTGGCCGCGCCGAGCAGGTAGGGAATCTTCTCGATGTAGTCCTTCGCGTGCAGCGGGTTGTAGTAGTTCGGCTTGTCCGGGTGCAGGTCGATGGGTACACCGCCCTGCATCATCAGCATGTGGTAGTACATCCAGCCGCCGTTGTCGCCGTAGGGCACACTGAGGCGCGCGATAGTGGTGGGAATATCGTGCTGGTGCGCGACGAAGCGGCATACAGTTTCCGCGGCGATCTTGGAGATACTGTAGGTGGGGAACATCACGCGGTGATTGTCGCCCAGCGGGGAATCCTCGCTGCGCGGCTCCTGCCCCGCGTACTCGTAGACCGCGGTGGAGGAGAAGTGCACGAACGCCTTCGCGTTGCGGCAGCGCAGCATCAGGTTGCCGACGCCCTCGCCGTTGGCCGCCAGGTCGTAATCGAAGTCGCCGGACTTGACCACGGCGAAGTTCAGCACGTAGTCGATATCGTCCGGCACCGCGGCCAGGCTCGCCGGATCCGCCAGGTCGGCGGCGATCACGCTGGCGCCGAGGGCCTCGATGCTATCCCTGTCCTCCTGCTTGCGGAACCGGGCCAGGGCATATGCGTCGGCGATCTGCGCGAAGTGCTCGACCACGGGCAACGCCACCTGGCCGGTGGGGCCGGTGATCAGAAGTTTGCTCCCTGAGAGGTCAACAGGTTTCACGGGCATGGTTTTTCTCCTTTATGGATTGGTTTGCAAGTATTTGCACAAGGACCCTACGCAGGCGGGTAATCGCTGTAACCGGCGGCGCCGGGCGTATACAGCGTGGCCGGGTCGAACTCGGCCAGCGCGGCACCGTTGCGCCAGCGCTCGACGAGGTCGGGGTTGGCGATAAAGGGCCGGCCAAAGGATACGGCGGTGACGGCGCCGCCGTGAACGGCCGCCTGGGCCTCCTCGAAGGAGTAGCTCTCGTTGGCCACCAGGCGGTCACAGAAGTAGCGCTGGCCGAGCTCGATGACATCCACCCTGCCCGTCGGCATGCGGATGGCGTGCAGGTAGGCAATATCGCGACCCTCCACCTCTTCGAGCAGGTACTCGAAGGTCTGTTGCGGATTGTCGTCGTGCAGGTCGTTGAAGGGATTGTCGGGACAGATGCGCATACCGACGCGCCCGCTGCCGGCCACTTGAGCCATGGCGTCGAGTACCTCCAGCACGAAACGAATACGGTTTGCCGGGCCGCCGCCGTATTCGTCGTCGCGCTGGTTGGTGCCGGTGCTGAGAAACTGCGCCGGCAGGTAACCGCTGGTGCAGTGCAGTTCGACGGCGTCGAAGCCCGCGTCGAAGGCATTCGACGTTGCGCTGCGGTACTGCGCAACGACCTCGCCCACTTCCTGCGTGGTCAGCGCCCGCGGCGTATCGAAGGGCTGCATGCCCGCTTCGTCGGTGTAGATCTCCCCGCGCGCGGCGAGCGCCGAGGGCGCGACCGTTTCCGCTCCCGCAGGTTTGTTGTAGTGACTGGAGACCCTGCCGACGTGCATGATTTGCGCGGCGATGCGGCCGCCCTGTTCGTGCACCGCGGTCGTAACGCGGCGCCAGGCGGCGACCTGCTCCGCGCTGTAGATGCCGGGGGTGCGACAGTAGCCGAGTCCCTCGGCGCTCGGTGCGATACCCTCCGACACGATCAGGCCGGCGCCTGCGCGCTGGCGGTAGTAATCCACCATGACATCGGTGGGACGCGCGTTTTTGTCCGCGCGGCTGCGCGTCATCGGCGCCATGACCACCCGGTTGGGCAGCTCGAGTTCACCGAGGGTAACGGGGGTAAACAGGTCCATGGCTCACAGCTCCTTCAGCGCACGCGTATCCTGGGTTCGGGAGCGCCGCGCCGCATGGTGGCGAGAAACTGCTCCAGCGGCGCCGGCGCGGCGACCTCCGGCTCGTCCGAGTCGGGCGGCGAAGACCAGAATTCCTGCCAGCTGGGCCACAACTCGTGGTAGGCCCCCTCGTAGCTCTCGCGGTCCGGCCAGCGAATCTTGTTGTCCCCGACAGGGGGCTTGTTCAGGTCGGTGGCATACCAGTAACAGGGCAGGCGGCGGCGGAACAGCCAGCGCCCGTCGATACGTTCGTAGTTGTCCCAGTACAGCATCTGCATAATGACCCATTCGGTGGAGCCATCCGCGCAGGGGGTTTCGTGTTCGTTCTTCGAGTACACCACGCCGTGGGCGTGGTCCGGGTCGTCGAACTCGATGATGTGGTTGCCGATATGGTGCGAGGTGCCGGTGAACTGCAGGCGCAGGGTATCGTCCAGCCAGCGCTTCAGGTGGCTGCGCCCGGTGTGGTCGCGGCTGACACGGATGTCCGGGGCGAACAGGTTGACGTGGGCGTCCAGGTCGCGCATGTCCAGCGACAGGGAGTACTTGGCTGCCAGCTGGCGGATTTCATCGAGCGACTCCAGCCTGTCGATGCGCGCTTCGAGTGTTGCATCAGCCATAGATAGTTCCTCTCGCATGTCAACGGTTACCGGCGTCAGTCGGCCGCCAGGATCATGGCCCCCGTGGGCACGCCCACGCCGCTGCTGACCAGTACGTGCTCGACGGCCCTGGCCGGCTGCTGCGTGGACTGGCCCCGCACCAGGCGCACCGCCTCGGCAATATTGTTCATGCCGTGTACATACGCCTCCGATAGAAGCCCGCCGTGTGTGTTGTTGGGCAGTCGCCCATCGATATCCAGTGCGCCGTCTGCCACCATGTCCTTTGCCTCGCCGCGGCCGCAGAAACCGAAACTCTCCAGCTGCATCAGCACTTCCGAGGTGAAGGCGTCGTACAGGCAGGCCGCGTCGATATCGTCCGGGCCCAGGCCGGCCATGGCGTAGACCCGCCGCGCGGCCAGCT
>JAWVYG010000499.1:0-3376 GCA_033722815.1 Halioglobus sp. | reverse complement strand
GATCGACTCGCGGAAGCGCACGACGTAGGGATCGCTGGTATCCGCCCGGGTGATCAGCCCGCGCCTGTGGATCCACTTCACCACCTCGCGGTAGTGGGTGAGTTCCTCCACGGCGAGGTCGGCCATGGCTGCGACCAGCTCCGGTCGATCCGGGTAGTGGGACAGCATGGATATCGCCATGCCCGACGCCTTCTTTTCGGCGGCGGCGTGGTCCTGCAGGAATTCATCGAAATCCTCGAGCACCGCGCAGGTCCATTCGGCAGGGGTGCGATAGCGTAGCGGCGAGTGTTGCATCGGTACGGGTGTGGCCGTGGTGGGTAAACGGGCCGCCATTGTAAGTGAGCGCCGAACACAAGGACAGGGCAGGCCCTGCCGGGCCGCGACTTTCCTTGCCGGTCAGCCGTGGCGCTATGCTAAACTGCGCGGGTTTTTGCGGCCCGACGGCCGCGCAGCGATCACGGCCTTCAGGACAGTCACAGCGATGATTATCAAACCACGCGTTCGCGGTTTCTTGTGCATCACCACTCACCCGACGGGCTGCGAGGCCAATGTCAGGAAGCAGATCGAGCATGTGCAAGCGGGCGGGCCGATCGACGGCGCGCCGAAGCGCGTGCTGGTGATCGGCGCCTCCACGGGCTACGGGCTGGCGTCGCGTATCACCGCGGCCTTTGGCGGCGGCGCGTCCACGCTGGGAATTTTCTTCGAGAAGCCGGGCACCGGGAAGAAACCCGGTACCGCCGGCTGGTACAACTCCGCCGCCTTCCACAAGTTTGCGCAGGCAGAGGGGCTGTACGCGAAGAGCATCAACGGCGATGCCTTCTCCGACGAGATCAAGCGCAAGACCATCGAAACCATCAAGGCGGACCTCGAGCAGGTCGACCTCGTGGTTTACAGCCTGGCCGCGCCGCGGCGCCAGCACCCGGTCACCGGTGAGGTGCACAACTCCACGCTGAAGCCGATCGGCAGCGACACGGTACAAAAGGGCGTCAATACCGACAAGGAAGAGGTGCAGGACTTCCATATAGAAGCCGCTACCCAGGAAGAGATCGACAACACCGTCGCCGTGATGGGCGGTGAAGACTGGCAGATGTGGATCGAGGCCCTCGACGAGGGGGGCGTGCTCGCCGACGGCGCGAAGACCACGGCGTACACCTACATCGGTGAGAAGCTGACCTGGGATATTTACTGGCACGGCACGATCGGTGCCGCCAAGAAAGACCTCGACAAGCGCGTCGTGGACATCCGCGAGCGCCTCGCAGCCCGGGGCGGCGACGCCCGCGTCTCGGTGCTGAAGGCTGTGGTGACACAGGCCAGCGCCGCCATACCCGCCATGCCTATCTACCTGGCGCTGCTGTTCAAGGTGATGAAGGAGCGGGGCACCCACGAGGGCTGTATCGAACAGATAGACGGTCTGTTCCGGGAATCGCTGTACGGGCCCTCGCCCTACCTCGACGACGAGGGGCGCCTGCGCGCCGATCGCAAGGAGCTCGATCCCGACGTGCAGCGGGCCGTGGCGGAACTGTGGGACGGCATCAGCACCGAGAACCTGCGCGAGCGCTCGGACTTCGAGGGCTACCGCAGGGAATTCCTGCAGTTGTTCGGCTTCGAGGTCGACGGCGTGGACTACGACGCGGACGTCGATCCTACCGTGGCGATCGACAACCTGGTCTGACGACATGCTCGATCACGGCGTACCTTTTCGTCTCACGGACCGCGTGCAGCGCATCGTGGCGCCCAACCCGGGTGTGATGACTGGTCCTGGCACCAATACCTACCTGCTCGGTGACGACGAGGTCGCGGTGCTCGATCCGGGGCCGGCCATCGACGCCCACGTCGATGCCATCCTGGACGCGGCGGGGGACCGCATACGCTGGATCGTCTGCACCCATACGCACCCCGATCATTCCCCGGCCTGGCAGGCCATTGCCGAGCAGACCGGGGCGCAGACCCTGGGCGGCCCGGTGATTACCGACATGTTCCAGGACGAGACCTTCCAGCCGCAGCGCGTACTCAGCCACGACGACGTGCTGCAGACCGATGAATTCACCCTGCGCGCGGTGCATACACCCGGGCACGTGGGCAACCATTTCTGTTACTTCCTCGAGCAGGACGGCATGATGTTCGCCGGCGACCACATCATGAACGGCTCCACCGTGGTCATCATTCCTCCCAGCGGCGACATGAAGCTGTATATAGAATCGTTGCGCCTGCTGCTGGACTACCCGCTGGACACGATTGCACCCGGCCACGGCGACCTGATCGACGATCCGGCCGCCGCCGTCGAATGGCTGGTGAACCACCGCCTGCAGCGCGAGGCGAAGGTCGTTGCCGGTCTCGAGCAGACCGGGCGCACGACCCTCGACGAACTGGTAAAAGTCGTCTATGACGATGTAGATACGAGTCTGCACAAGATGGCCCGGCTGTCCCTCAGCGCGCACCTGATCAAGCTGCGCGCGGAGAACCGGGCCGAGCAGCACGGCGAGGAAACCTGGGAGCTGAGTTGAGTCCTGTCCCGCGCGCGCCCTCGCACTGTTCTCGCGGCGTCCTCCGCGCGGCGCCACAGCGCACCTCGATAACAAGGAGATAAACGCAGTATGAACGGCCTGATGATGGACCTGCCCCTCACGATTACCTCGATCCTCGAGCACGCGGAGCGGGCCAACGGTGACGGCGAGATCGTCTCGATCACCGCGGACAATCCGCGCCATCGGTACACCTACCGCGAGGCCTTCGCCCGGGCGCGGCAGCTCGCTGACACCATGGCGACCTGGGGCCTTGAGCAGGGCGATCGCATCGCCACGCTGGCCTGGAACGACTACCGCCACCTCGAGACCTACTACGCCTCGGCCTGCAGCGGCTACGTCTGCCACACCATCAATCCGCGCCTGTTCCCGGAGCAGCTGGTGTACATCATCAACCACGCCGAAGACCGCTACGTCTTCGTCGATCCCGATTTCGTGCCGCTGGCCGAGGGCCTGGCCTCTGAGTGCCCCGGGGTGCGCGGCTGGGTGATCCTGACCAGCGAGGCGCACATGCCCGAGACCAGCCTCGACAACGCGCTGTGTTACGAATCGCTGGTGGCGGCCGGCACAACCGGCTTCGAGTTTCCGCAGCTCGATGAAAACGCCGCCTGCGCGCTGTGTTACACGTCCGGTACCACCGGCAATCCCAAGGGCGTGCTCTACGCTCACCGCTCCACCATGCTGCACGCCTACGCCACCATGATGCCGGACGCACTGGGTATCTCGCGCGCCGACGTGGTGTTGCCCATCGTGCCGATGTTCCACGTCAATGCCTGGGGCAATCCCTACTCCTGCCCGATGGCCGGCGCCAAGCTGGTGCTGCCGGGCAGCAAGATGGGCGACGGTGAAACCCT
>JAWVYG010000498.1:0-3376 GCA_033722815.1 Halioglobus sp. | reverse complement strand
GAGTATCATCAGCCCCTTCATCAACGCCGCCTACGCCGGCTACGAGGTGGACGCATCGCGCTGGCCGGCAATGGCGGGCCTGATCGCGCGCGTGCGGGCGCAGCCTCACGTCAAGAACGTGCGGGAGAAGGACGCCAGGGCTCTCGGCCTGGCCTAGGACGCAGCCGGGAGGATTTTTCGGCATGCAGATACTGAGAACGCCCGACAGCTGCTTCGAGAACCTGCCGGGGTTCGACTTCGAGCCCCACTACACCACCGTTACGGCGGATGACGGCACCGACATCCGCATTCACCACGTCGAGGCGGGCCCGCAGGACGGCCCGCTGATCGTCATGATCCACGGCAACCCAACGTGGTGCTACCTGCACCGCCACATGGTGAAGGCGCTGGCGGCGGCCGGCGCTCGCGCGGTGGCGGTGGACCTGGTGGGCCTGGGGCGTTCGGACAAGCCGACGCAAAAGGAAGATTACACGCTGGCCAGCCACGTGGACTGGGTGACCCAGTGGTTCAGGAAAAACGAGCTCACCGATGTCACCCTGTTCTGCCAGGACTGGGGCGGCCATATCGGCCTCATCGTCGTGGCCGAGAACCCGGACTGGTTCAGCGGCGTTATCGCCGCCAACACCGGCCTGCCGGAGGGCACGGGCGGCAGCGATTTCCTGCAGGGCTGGATCAAAATGATGCAGGAGGCCACCACGTTTCCGTGGGACATGATCAAGGCGGGTATGATGGAGGATCTCGACGAGGAGGTGTTCCAGGCCTACCTCGCGCCATTTCCCTCGGATGCCTACATGTCCGGCATCATCCAGTTCCCCACGTTGATCTGCGAATTCCCGGACAATCCGGGCGTGCCACAGTGCAAGGCCGCGTGGGAGAAGCTGGAATCATTCGACAAGCCGGTGCTGACCCTGTTCGGCGACAGCGACCCGATCAGCGCGGGATTCGACAAGGTAATACAGCAACGCATTCCCGGCGCCAAAGCACAGGACCACCAGGTGATCGCCGGCGCCGGGCACTTCATCCAGGAGAACTACAGCGACCAGCTGGTACCGCATATCATCGACTTCATGGGCATCGACAAGGGGAGCTGAACGATGGACCTGCAAATCAGAGGCAAAAGGGCGCTCATGGCCGGCGGCAGCGCCGGCATGGGGCGGGCGACGGCGGAGCGACTGGCGGAGGCCGGCGTGGAACTCTTCATCTCCGCGCGCCGCGAGGAGCGGCTGGTGAATGCCGCGAAGGAGATCGCGGCAAAGTACGACGTCAGTGTCACACCGGTCGTCGCCGACTCTTCCAGGGAGGAGGGCCGGCAGGCGCTGTTCGCCGCCTGCCCCGACCCGGATATCCTGGCCATCACCATCAAGCCGCCGGATCCGAACGGCGATTTCCTGCAGGTCACGCCCGACATGTGGCGCGCGTCCATGGACACGGCGCTGGTAGGCCCGATCGAGATCATGCGCCACTACATCCCGGTGATGAAGGACAAGGGCTGGGGCCGCATCGTCAACATCGCCACGTTCTCCGCCAAGAATCCGATGATCTGGCGCCTGATGTCAGGGCCGGCCCGCTCGGCGCTGATCAACTACACCGCCAGCGTGTCGCGAGAGATCGCCCAGCATGGCGTGAACATCAACAACATCCTGCCGGGCATGTTCGCCACCGAGGGCGCCGAGGAGCTGATGCCGATCTACGCCGACGCCTTCGGGCTGGAGATGGACCCGGAGGTGGTTACCAGCCACTTCATCGAGCATAACAGGATACCGGCCGGTTTCATCGCGGAAGCTGACGACATGGCCCCCATGGCGGCGCTGCTGTGCAGCCCCCTGTCGCGCTTCATCGTCGGCCAGAACATCGTCATCGACGGCGGCCAGCACCACTCGCTGTTCTGAGCAAAGCACACACCCAGGGGTCGCACCCTGGGGTCAGGTCTCCCGTTTCCCACTTTCCTCGTATGCCCTGACCTTCCTGGACACTGTGCTGCGCGCTTTTCCGAAAAACTCACCCACTTCGGTGAGCGTATAGTTTCCACTGAGGTAAGCCAATGCGATGGCGACGTCCTCATCTCGATACATGTCTCGGTAGTGTGAAATGGGATGGGGAACGCCGGAGCATTGAAGCTTTGGCACTTCAGAGAAACCACGGTCATCGCTGACATTTCTCAGCGCTTGCTCTACGAACTGACTGGAACCCAGATAGACCTGTTGCTTCAACTGCCCCCAGGGAGCAGGTAAATCGAGCCCTTGCATTACGAAATCCCGATAGCGTTGGCGGGCTCTATGCGGATTGTCAGAGAAGTTGCCCAAAATCCAGTCAGAGTCCAAAAATGGGGCCGGCGCATTTAAGCCCGCCGTGCCCCGATAACTGCTCCAGGGCCACTCTTCCGGCGCCAGAACCATACCAGCCCTTACGGGATTCAGTACAACGTAGCGCGACAACTCCAATAGATAAGACTGCTTCTCCACCAGAATAGACTTGTAGCGCCCCTGAAAAAGGTGGCCTACGCGACTATGTGCCTTGTTGAAGTATTGCGAGTATCCGCTATTGAGATACGCGACACCTCTCGAGAGATTTCCAAGAGGTGTCTCAACAACAAGGTGATAATGATTTCCCATCAAGCAGTAAGCGTGGCAAAGCCACTGATAACGCTCACAGCAGCGCTCCATTGTACGAAGGAATCGAATGCGATCAGAACTATCCCGATAGAGGGGTTTGAGCTCATTACCTCTGGCTGTGACGTGATAGAGCGCTCCCTCGAATTCTATACGCAGCGGGCGAGACATACATGACTCCAATCTCTTCAGTGTGATGAGAGTAAGAGTTTGTCGGACTCAGAAGAACATCCGTAGGGGTCACATGGGAAATGGGAGAACCGACCCCATGATCGCTTGGTTCTCTCATGGGAAATGGGAGACCTGACCCCTTGGTTTTGGAACCTTGGCTGCGTGTTCAGTACATCGCGATCACGTCGAGGATGGCCTGCACGCACTGCTCCGGCTGGTCCTGCTGCAGGAAGTGGCCGGCGGGACCGATGGTTCGGTGGGGCATGCCGCTGCAGCCCGGCACCCTCTCCCTGATGGGCTTTTCCATGGCGGCGGTCACCGGGTCATCGTCGGCGAAGGCGCACAGGTAGGGCTTGTCGAACGTCGTCAGCACCTCCAGGGCGGCCCGGTTCTCCGCCACCTCCGGCTCGTCGGCGAAAATCGGAACGAGGGTGGGGAACTGGCGCGCCCCCGCACTGTAGGTCTCGTCCGGGAACGGCGCGTCGTAGGCCTCTTTTTCCCCTACCGCGAGCTTGCGGGCGCCACCGATCGAGTCCAGGACGGTGCCCGGTTTGAGAATTTCGTCACTTTCAGATGCAAACTTGCGCCAGTACAGG
>JAWVYG010000497.1:0-3392 GCA_033722815.1 Halioglobus sp. | reverse complement strand
GGTCACGGCCCCGACGAACAGGCGTTGCGCTTCATGCTTGGCCTTGCGCCGGCGCGACTGCAGTTGTCCTACCTGGCCGATGACACGCGGGTTGATTTCAATGCCAGGAAGGGCCCCTCGACGCCCATGGCCTGTGAACTGTGCGCAGGCTTTGCCGGGACCTACGCGCTGAAAATACTGCTCGAACGAGGCCCGGTGCCCGTCGCTCCCCGGGGTATCCATTTCGATGCCTACCGCAACAAGTTGAGCACGACCTGGCGGCCGGGGGGCAACAACCACCCGGTCCAGCGGCTCGGTCTGATGGTGGCGCGGAAGATGGTGCTGGGTAAATCAGCCGACGTGCCGCCCTCGCAGGAGACATTCGAAACGCCGATGGAGCGGGTGCTGGACCTGGCGCGCTGGGCGCCCAGTGGCGATAACGAGCAGCCCTGGCAGTTTGAACTGGTCGATGCGCACCGGGCGAGGATCTATACCCACGATACGCGCGACTGGTGCGTTTACGACCTCGATGGCAGCTCCAGCCAGATCGCCGTGGGCGCGCTGATGGAGACGCTGGAGATCGCGGCCAGTGGCGAGGGCATGACGGTGTGGTGGCAGAGCGTGGACGACAGGCCGGAGCATGAACCTGCCTTCGACGTCGAGCTGGTCGCCGACCCCGGCGTGCAGCCCAGCCGCCTGCTGCCCTTTGTGCGTTCGCGCACGACCCAGCGCAAACCCTTTTCCACGCGCTCGCTGACCCCGGCGCAGAAAACCGCACTCGAGGAGTCTGTCGGTGACGGTTACCGCGTCATCTGGCTGGAGGGTGCAGTGCGGCGGCGGGTCGCGAAACTGTTGTTTCACAATGCGCACATACGCCTGACCACGCCGGAGGCCTACGAGGTACACCGACAGAATATCGAGTGGGGCGTGCGTTTCAGCGAGGAGCGTCTGCCCGAGCACGCGCTGGGTGCCGACTTCTTCACCCGCCGGATCATGCGCTGGGCCCTGGGCAGCTGGAGCAGGGTGCAGTTTCTCAATCGCTTTTTTGCCGGGACGTGGCTGCCGCGACTGCAGATGGATCTGCTGACCGGCCTGCGCTGCGCCGCGCACTTCGTTATCGTGGCGGATACGCCCGCGCGCTCGGCGCAGGACTACATGGCCGGGGGCAGGGCGATGCAGCGCTTCTGGCTGGAGTCGACGCGCCAGAACCTGCAGTTCCAGCCGGAGATGACGCCCGTGATTTTTTCCCGCTACGTCGCCGATGGCGTCTCCTTCACTGCAATCGATAGCGAGGCGAGGCTGGCGGCGCAACTGGCCCGGGAGCTGGACGACATCCTCGGCCCGGAGCAGGACGCGGCGCGCCGCGTGTTCATGGGGCGGGTCGGCACCGGGCAGGCGCCCGCTTCGCGCTCGCTGCGCAAGTCGCTGGCCCGTCTCGGTCTCCAGTAGCGGCGCTGCGTCTAGAAGCCCAGTTCCATTCCCAGCAGTATCCGGTCGCGGCTCGAGAACTGGCCGTATAGACCGCTGCGCGTGCCGCCGAAGAAGTCGCCGCCCAGCCACAACTCCAGGTTGTCGCGGAACATGTGGCTCAGTTTCAGGTTGATCCAGCGATCCCCGCGGTCCAGCGAGTACAGGCCCAGGCTGCGGAATTTCCAGGTGTCGTAGAGGAAATCTCTCTGGTAGAGAAGCGACAGGGTGTGTTCCGTCCCGGTACGAACGATGTCCCGGTCGTGGTCCGGCAGGTGGCTCTGGAACCACTGGGCGCTGAGCAGCGTATCCTGCGCGTCCCACTGCCAGTCCAGACCGACCACCGTGGACAGCTCCGCTGAACTGCCGATTCCGCGCGCAGAGAAGTCGGAGCTGACGTGGTACGTATCGCTGCTGTAGACCAGTTCGCTACGCAGTGTCAGCGCGCCGAAGACGTTGCTCAGCGTGGCGCCTGCGAGGTGGTTGCGCTCGTACTGCGGTGTCACCAGGCCCAGCGGGCCGCCGGCGCCGTTAGCCAGCGACTGGTACGGGACGGGCAGGTCCTGGTAGTGGTAGAGGTAGTTCAGGGTCACGTCCCATCCCCTCCAGAACGCTGAATAGCGCAGGCCTGCATCGCTGTCTCCCACCAGGTCGTCAGGGCGCTCTGGCCCCAGCTGCCTCACCGCCAGGCCCGCGGGGCGCCGCGGCACATAGAGCGGACTGCTGAACTCGAAGGTCGTGCCCGCCTCGGCCAGTTCGTGGTAGGTCGTGTCGGGAATCCACAGCAGCTGCACACTGCCTGCATCGCCCAGCAGCACCTCGACGTTGGCCGTCCACAGGGCGATACGGGAATCGTCGAAATCGTCGAGTATGAACTCGCGGAAACTCTGCGGGTTCACCACGTCCATGACCTTGATGCCATCCGCCTGGCCCCAGACCACCTGCTGCTTGCCCAGGCGCCACAGGATGTCGCCGCTGCGCCCGTCGAGGTAGAGCTCTCGCAGTGTCAGTTCGGCGTGCTCGCTGTTCACCAGTGGGCCGTTGGCGCCGGAGTGATTGTTGGCGGAGTTCGCTGCGGGACCCAGATCGCCGGCGGTATCGCCGCGGATGCGGCCCAGTGCGGTCAGGCGCACACCGCTGGCGAGGTTCATTTCCACGCGCGGCTGCACGTTCGACTCGAATTTCCCCGTGCTGGCGCCGCCTGCCTGCAGGGCCCACTCGTGTTCCCAGGTGCCCGTGAGGTCGAAGGTGTTGCGTTCGGTATGTCGCGGGGCGGCCCGGGCTGGCCTGCTGGCCGGTCCCGGGTTGGCGGCAGCCTGATCCGCGGGTGGCGCTTCATCCAAGTCTGCCGCTGTCCCGGTGACCGGCGGCGGGTTGTAGAAGTCGATAACGATGCGGTCCCCGCGTGACAGGTACGGCTTCAGGTAGAAGGTTTTTGCCTGTAGCGGCTGCGACAGTATGAAGGTGAGGCGCAGGCCTTCCTCGACGCGCTCGTGGCTGGCGGCGGAGACCAGTGTGCCGACGAAGAGGCGCTGGCGAATCCTGGTGGACATCGCCCCATCTGGAATCAGCAGTTCGAAGCGCTTCGAGCCCTCACCGGAGGAAACCTGGCCCTGTGGCGGTGCGGAGAGGTCGATGACCACGCGGGTGCGGTCGGTGTGCAGCGCGGTGCGTACGTTTTCTACCTGCACAGAGGCGGACGCCGCCGATGCCGACAGACACAGTGCGAGCAGCGCCAGGCGCGGTCGCCGCACTAGGGGCCCCGGCTCAGCGACTGGCGGGCGAACAGGCTGTCGTCCACCGGTGTCAGGTAGTCCACGTCGGAAAACAGGAAGTGGGTGACGTGGCCCGTCTGGTGATTCTCCACCCGCAGGTCGTGGCGTGTCCAGAAGCCGTCCACCTGGCGCACGTCGCTGGCGTTCAGTGTTTTCAGCGGTTCCCCGCGG
>JAWVYG010000496.1:0-3397 GCA_033722815.1 Halioglobus sp. | reverse complement strand
GTGTAGGCCGCCATGCGCGGGCTGGTCCAGACCAGCATCGCCAGCCCGCCCAGCAGGCTGAGAGTGGAACGCAGCGCGATCGACAGGCCGGAACCCGCGATGCTCTGCACCAGCGTGGTATCGGTGGTCAGCCGCGACAGCACCTCGCCGGTCCGCGTGACCTCGAAGAAGGCCGGGTCCATGCGGATGACCCGCGCGTACACCGCGTTACGGATGTCTGCGACCACCCGCTCGCCCAGCCAGGTGACCAGGTAGTAACGCAGCGAGGCGAACAGGCTGAAGACCACCGACACGGCCAGGAACCACAGGAAATAGGGGCGCATGACCTCGAGGCCCTGCGCGGAGAACCCGCTGTCGATCATGTAGCGCAACGCCACCGGCATCGCCAGCATCGATGCCGATGCGACGAGCAGCGCAGACAGGGCCAGCACCAGCGTGCCGGTGTAGGGCGTTATGAACGGCCACAGCGCGCGTAACGGCTGCAGCGAGCTTCCCTTCGGGCGGTCGCTGCTGGCGGCGTCGTTCATTCCGAATCCCCCTGAGCGACCGCGGCGCGGTGTTCACGCCAGTCGCGCGGGTCCACCCGGTAGTAATCCCTCAACACGCCGAACAGCTCCCGGTGGCGCTTCGCCATGGCGTCCGGCTGTTCGAAAAACGTCTCGGTCGCCACGGCGAAGAACTCTGCCGGGTTGGTCGCGCCGTAGTGGTCGAGCAGGGTTCGCCCGCCCTTGCGCGCCTTGCGCTGAAGGATGCGGTATTCGCCCGACAGCGCCGCGGCCCAGCTGCGGTAGCTGCTCGCGCCCGCCAGCAGCGGCGCCCCGTCGGTGCTGCCGTCCTCGCTGTCGAGCTGGTGGGAAAACTCGTGCAGCACCACGTTGCGTCCATCAACGAAGTTCCGCGCACCGCGCAACACGTCGTCCCAGGCCAGGATGACCTTGCCGTTGCTCCAGGACTCGCCCTGCAGGCCGCGCCTCACCTCGCTGGCCAGGCCCTCGTCGTTGGCCTCGGTGCGGGAGACCACGAAGGCGCTCGGATAGATGACGATGTATTTGAGGCGGGGATAGAGCCCGCCGCCGCGGTTCAATTGCAGCATGCAGGCCTGCGCCGCGATCGTCACCCGCATCTCGTCGGTCACGGCCAGTCCGCCCGCGCCGCTGAAGTGTTTCTGGTGCAGGAAGGCCTTGATGTGCTGCCGCAACTGCAGGCGCAGCGGCATCGGCAAGGCCCGGTACACGCCGATATTGCGTTCCAGGATTTCCACCCACTCGTCGGGAAACGGCCGGGCCAGCGCGCGCTGCAACCTGAGGCGCGGAATCCACCACGCCAGCGCGATTGCGATAACGGCAAGAAAGAGAAACAGCCAGGGATTCATGGGGACGTAGCCTAACGCGCCGGGGGCGGTTTCCCAAATTTCCACGCGACTTGACCTGTATCGCAACGTTATCGCCCGAAGGGATTATATTTAGAGGGTGTCGGAAATCGTTCGCGGCAGACCATGCCTCGCGCGGTTCCGGAGCGCTTAGTGGAGATACGAGGAGCGAACCATGCCGATCGCCATGACCCTGAAATCCTACCTGGACGATCACGAAGTCAGTTACGACACGGTCGAGCATCCACACACCGAATCGGCCGTCGATTCCGCCAAGTCAGCCCACGTGCCACCGCACCAGATGGCCAAGGCCGTCGTGCTGGAGGATTCTGCGGGCTTCATCGTGGCCGTGCTGCCCTCGAGCAACCGGCTCAACCTGGGCTGGGTGAACGAGGAACTGGAACGCGACCTGAAGCTCGCCACCGAAGACGAACTGAAAGCCCTGTTCCGGGACTGCGACACCGGCGCCATTCCGGCGCTCAGCACGGCCTACGGCCTGAAGGTCATCTGGGACGACCAGCTGAAGCACGCCGCCGACATCTACATCGAGGCCGGCGACCACGAACACCTGATCCACCTGTCGGGCGAAGACTTCCGGCAACTGATGGCGCGGTTGCCCCACAGCGTGATCAGCGCGGGCTAGGAGTACTCGCGCTGGGTTTACGGCTGAAGCGCTGAGCGCAGCCAGCTGACAATCTGTCCCGCCGGCATCGCACCGGACCGGCGGGCGATCTCCTGCCCACCCCGGAACAACACCATCGTCGGGATGCTGCGGATGCCGAACCGCGCCCCGCTCATCTGCTGATCCTCCGTGTTCAGCTTGGCGAAACGCACCCCGGGCTCCATCACTCCAGCCGCTTCCTCGAAGGCCGGCGCCATGGCGAGGCAGGGACCGCACCAGGGCGCCCAGAAATCCACCAGCACCGGTATTTCGTTACGCGCGACGTGCCTGTCGAAGGTCGCGTCGGAGAGTTCGGCCGGGTGCCCGCTGAACAGGGCTTCCCTGCACTTGCCGCATATGGGCCCGTCACCAAGGCGATCGGACGGCACCGTGTTCACGGCCGCGCAGGCGGGGCAGACGATGCATGTTTGCGTCATGCGTGTGGGTTCCTGTATTCGGTTTCAGTCGAGAACCTGGCGGAACTCCGACAGCCTGGCTTTTACCCGGGACGCGTTATCGCTGCCCATGCGCAGCAGGATCTTCTGGCCGGCGCTCAGCGCCTCCAGGTCCTCGTCCGCGAACAAGTAAACGGCCTCCGGCTTGACCAGGCGGTAAGGCTCCGGGACGTCGGGCGTGGCCAACAATTCGTCGATCACCTCGACCAGGCGCCCGGTGAAGTCCCCGTCGGCGTAGCCGAGTTCCCGCCAGGCCTGTTCGAACAGCGGACGGTTACGTTCGTACATCGCGGCGAACTGCTCCACGTCCATGGCCTCCAGCATCTCCACGTAGGGCCGGTAGCGCGTGGCGTTGGCCGGATCGGACAGAAACTGCGGAATCGGGTCACCCGCCTCGTTGAGAATCTCCTGCGACGGGTCCGGGTCGGGCACGGCCAGGAAGTCGTCCTCCGGTGCACTGGCGACCCGGATGTTGCCCGGCACCTGGCGGCTGCCCAGCGCGTCTACCGTGGCCACCGCGCGCGCCACCAGGGCCTCCTGCGCGAAAAACCGGATGGCGCCGGCTTCGCCGACGGCCTGGGCCAGCTGCTCGCCGGCATAAGCATCGCTTGCGGCAAGCGGCGGCAAAGGCAGGACTTCGAGCTCGGGAATCTCGGCTTGCTGTCTTTCCGGCATGGGTGGCGGAGTATCAGGCACGACTGCGGGCGCCGAGACAGGCTCCGGCACGGTGGTTTCAACCGAACTTACAGCGACCGGCGCCTCGCGCTCACCGCGGTCGAACAGGTAGAAAGCGATGCCGCCGATCACCAGCAGCACGATGCATGCGATTACGATCAGACCCTTCTTCATGATGCCTCCCGTGGCGCGGACGGGTTCCGCGCCGGACCATACCCCGCAGCAGTTGGGACCGCC
>JAWVYG010000495.1:0-3400 GCA_033722815.1 Halioglobus sp. | reverse complement strand
GGGACGCGCAGGGCATCGGTCCGCGCCTGCAGGTCGGCGACGATCTCACGGCGCAGGGCCTCGACATCGTCAAAATGGCGAAACACCGTGCGCGTGGTCACCCCGGCCAGCTCCGCCACCCTGTCGGCGGTGGGCTCGACGCCCTGCTCGGTGGCCAGGTGAATGACGGCATCGACAATGCGCTGGCGACTCCTGGCCCGCCGCAGCGCCTGGCCGTCGGCGTGTTCAGCCGCCACTGCTAATTACCTGGGCGGGGCTCAGCACCTGGCAGCGGCGCAGCAGGCGGCGCTGGGAGGGATCGAACTCATCGCGTCGGTGCAACACGCAGCGGTTGTCCCAGATGATGACATCGCCCACCCGCCACTGCTGGCGTATCACGTTTTCAGGCAGGGTGGCGTAGGACCAGACCTCGTCGAGCAGCAATTCGCTCTCCTCCAGTGACAGGCCGGGGATATAGGCCCACTCGCGCCGCCCGAGATAGAGGCACCTGCGCTTGGTCTCCTCGTGCGTGGCGACCAGAGGGTGTACGGCTCCCGGGGCATCCCTGGGATCGTCGAAGGGTTCGTACCCGGGGCGCAGGTCGCCGACGCTGGTGTGGGCCGCGTCGTGCTTGATGCTCAGGCCCTCGACGCGTTGCCGCAGGGACTCTGGCAGTGCCTCGTAGGCGCCGTACTGGTCGGCAAACCAGGTGTCGCCGCCCTCATCGGGTATTTCCACGCTGAGCAGCACGCTGGCCGGGGGAGGGTTCTCGTTGTAGGTCATGTCCGAGTGCCAGTTGGCCTCGGCATTGCCCAGGCCGCCGATCGGCATGCCGTCTTCCACGATGTTGGACAGGTTGGTCACGTAGGGATTCTTGAAGATGCGGCTGAGCTTCTGTCGCTGCTCATCCGTCAGTTTACCCAGGGGAACTTCCTCGAGAGGACCGAAGCGCCGGCTGAAGCGCTGCAGGCCGTCCTCGTCCAGTGCCTGGTCGCGAAAGCGCAGCACTCCGAAGTCCAGCCACGCCCGATACACCGCGTCGAACTGGGCATCGCTGATGGTGTCGAGCGCCACGCCCGACACGTCCGCACCGAAAGTCCCGTTGATGGGTATAACGTCGATCATGCGTTCTCTCCCGCGTCGTTGTCGCCAGTTACTCGCGCAGCAGTCGGGCATCGCCGGTCGAGCCACCCACAGCGGCGCGGCTGGCGACCAGTCGGGCGAACAGGGCCTTGTCGGGCTGGCTCTGGAAGTGGCCGTAGTACTGCTTGAGCGCCTCGCCCAACACCGTTTGATCCCATAGCAGCTGCTCGCCATAACCCGGGGGATAGTCGCCAGGTTGTGCGGTGAGCGCCTCCGCGTACCAGGCCTTGGCGTCCTCGATGGCGCGCTTGAACCAGACGAAGTCCGGCAACGGCTGCGAGCCATCATCCAGCCAAGCTGACAGTTCCGCCAGTATGTCCTGCATGCCGTCTGCACTGAGGCCCACCGTGGTACGCCCACGTCGCCGCAGGGAAAGGTCATACCACGGGCGCAGCTCGTCGAACTCCCGCAACAGGCGATCACGCCACGAATCCGCATTGCCGCGCCTTGGCCCGAAGCTCACCGGGCAGGCCGGCGTGGCCTCCACGACCTCCTGGTCCATATCCTCGGGGAAATCCTCAAGCACGGGCCCCGCCGGCCTCGCCAGAAGTTCCAGCCCGTGGGCGATCACACGGTGCTGGAAGGCAGCATCGCCGGCGCGACCCAGCGGCCGCCCCAGGGGAAAACTCACCCAGAGCATGCGCGGGGGTCGCAGGGCCTCGGCGTTCTCGCGCACGAGGCTGATACCGGTGGTCATAATGCCCTCCGATTCCAGGTACCAGCCGATCGCGCACACGGCGCGAGTACAGTTGGGTCAGACAGGGGTGAGGAAGACGGCATCGACCTCGTCCTGTTTGAGCAATCCCGCAAGGCCGCGCGCACTGCCCTCGTAGGCCTCAGGCTCCAGGCCGGCGCCCATGAAGCTGTAGTGCACCGAGGCCTGCGAGCCGATGACGCCGCGCGCCTCGAGCTCCCGCAAGCGAGTCAGGGGGAACACCGTGTTGATATCGTCCTGGAAGCCGCTGCGGTCAAAGTTCACCGAGCTGTGGGACATCACCAGTTCATCGGGGTCTTCGTCGCCGGAGATCGGCCGGAAGCCGTCGTCCACCAGGCCGAAGGCCATATCGTCGCGAAAGTGCAGGCCGGCCGTGGTGATCAGCGCGATGCGCATCTGCGCAAGATTTTTCGTCGGGGCCACCCAGGCTGGCGGACCGAGGGGGTCGCCGCACTTATCCAGCAGGTGTTCCCGTTCGTAGTCGGGCAGGTCGGCGAGTCGCACCATGAACAGTCACCGGGCATGTTCGGCCATAAATGTCATGCATGCTGACATTTGTGACCGGCACTGTCAACGAAAGTGTGAGCGACCTAATCCGTACCTGCAGAAACCGGGTTTTCGTTCATCTGCCGCCAGAGATAGCGCAGGGCAATAGTAGCCGGTATGTAGAACAGGAAGACGAATATGGCCGTGACGAGAAAAACGTTCTCTGCGCCGCCAAGGAATATCAACGCCGGGTAGTCGATAAGGTCCGTCACCAGGCGCACCAGGATCAGGATGAACAGCATCGCCGGGTGCCTGAGCCACAGCGCAATGACCAGCGCGATGCCCACGGCAACATTCCTGGCACTGTAAATGGCCGTGGACAAGGCGAGCCCTTCACCGCCGGTGAGGGCCGGTGCCGCCGAGGGATTGGACAAGAGCAGGATCGGGAACAGGAACATCGGCAGCAGCTCGATTATCACGACCACTACGAGCCAGACTGGCAGGGGTTTTTGCATACGCATGGTAGCCTCCGGTTGTATCTACTCGCTTAGCTATACCCGGTTTTCACTCCCATCCGGCACGTCCACCATCCATTGGCGTACCGAGGTAGCGCCCACCGGATAGTGGAATTGTCCCAGGATGACAGATAGGGGGCGATTACAGGGCGCATCGACGCTGCTCCCCGTCTCAGAAATCGTAGCGCAGGGTGGCGCCATAAGTTCTTGGTGGAGCCAGGAAATAGGCATCCATCCCCGTCACCGGGAATGTCGCCGCCGTCAGGCTGGCATACTCGTCGTCGGTGAGATTCTTGCCCCACACCGAGACGTTCCACTGGTCGCTGCGCCAGCCGAGGTTGGCGTTGAGCAATTCCCGGTCCTGGATGTCGCGGTCGTCGGGTTCGCCGGTGTTGCGCGTCAGGTGATCGTCCTGGTAACTGTAGTCCGCGCGCACGTAGACGGCCCCGTCACCCAGGGGCAAGAAGAAGGTGGCGTTGAGGTTGCCGCTGTACTCTGCCGTGGACGGCAGTTCATTGCCTTTTTGCGGTCCGGCGGTAACTTCGTACTTGTCCAGGTACAG
>JAWVYG010000494.1:0-3402 GCA_033722815.1 Halioglobus sp. | reverse complement strand
TGGACGACGTGCGCGAGGGGCGCAATCCCACCTTCGCACCACCGGTCAGCCAGTAGTCACCCTTATGAGGAAGCCAGTACATGAGTGAAGCAGCTCAGCCCCAGTTTCAGATCAGCGAGGACGACGCCGCCATTGCGCGCGCGCTGGAGGACGCCAGCATCCCGACGCTGATGATGAGTATGATACACATGAGCGGGGATGCGTCCCTGCTGGACGGGGACCTGCGTCCCGCCGGTGTCTACATCAACGAGTACCAGGGCTACATGTCGGAAGAGGACAAGGCCGCGGTGCGCGCCCAGGCGCTGCAGGTGATACGCGAGTTTCGCGACGGTGGCTGTGTACTGCCGCCGCCCCCGTCGGAAGAGACGATCCACCGCATGATGAACTTTCTTGTCGCGCAGGAGGTGCCGCAGGAATACGTCCCCATGATGATGGAGGAGATGGAGCTGGACGGCCGCGACCAGCGCTCCGACGCCTGGGGCGATGAGGTGGACCCCGAGGCGAGGGCGGCGCACAAGGTACTGGTCATCGGCGGCGGGATGTCCGGCGTGCTGGCGGCCTATCGCCTGCGCGAGGCCGGTATCGAGTTCGTCGTCATCGAGAAGAACGCGTCCGTCGGCGGTACCTGGTTCGAGAACCGCTACCCCGGCGCGCGGGTCGACGTCGGCAACCACCTGTACAGCTACTCCTTCGAGCCCGCGCATCACTGGACGCAGTACTTCTCGCAGCAGGAGGAGCTGCAGCAGTACTTCGAGGGCGTTATCGATCACCACGACCTGCGCTGCCACATCCGTTTCAACACCGAGGTGCGCAGCGCGGTTTTCGACGAGTCGGCCGGCCAGTGGCGGGTTACCACCGAGGACGCCGGCGGCAATGTCGAGGAGCACGTGGTCGACTCGGTCATCAGTGCGGTGGGGCAGCTCAACCGTCCTGCCCTGCCGCAGATAGAGGGTATCGACAGCTTCGCCGGCCAGTGGTGCCACTCCGCCGCCTGGGACGAGCGCGTCGACTACCGCGGCAAGCGCGTCGTCGTGGTGGGTTCGGGCGCCAGCGCCTTCCAGATCGTGCCGACGATAGCGACCGAGGTGGAACAGCTCACCGTGTTCCAGCGCTCGGCGCCGTGGATGTTCGAGAATCCCATCTACCACGACGCGGTACCGGCAGGTAAGAAGTGGTGCCTGGAGAAGCTGCCGTTCTACACGCGCTGGTTCCGCTTCCTGCTGTTCTGGCCCGCCTGCGACGGTGCCTACGATACGGTTTTCGTCGACCCCGAATGGCCGCACCAGGAGCGCTCCATCGGCGAGATGAACGACTTCGTCTACAACATGTTCAGCGAGTACATCAAGGCGCAGGTGGGCGACGACGAGGAATTGCTGGCCAAGGTGATCCCTGACTATGCGCCCATGGGCAAGCGTACCCTGCAGGACAACGGCAGCTGGTTGTCCGCCCTGAAACGCGACAACGTGGACCTGGTGACACGGGGTGTCGCCAGTGTCAGCGCCGACGGCGTGACCGACGAAGACGGCCGTTTTTACCCGGCCGATGTCATCATCTACGCCACGGGCTTCCAGACCGACAAGTTCCTGTGGCCGATGGAGATCCGCGGCCGCGGCGGTGTCCTTCTCGCGCAGCAGTGGGGCGACGAGCCGGCGGCGTACCTGGGCGTCACGGTGCCGAACTTCCCGAACTTCTATTGCATGTTCGGACCCGGCACCAATCTCGCCTTCGGCGGAAGCCTGATTTTCAACGGCGAATGCCAGGTGCGCTATATCATGGAGTGCCTGAAGACCCAGATACAACAGGGTGCCCGGACCATGGAGTGCAAGCAGTCGGTGTACGACGACTACTACCGTCGCTTCCGCGAACTGCACGCGCAGCTGATCTGGGAGCACAAGTCGATCAAGACGAGCTTCTACCAGAACGCCGCGGGCAAGGTGACGCTGCTGTGGCCCTGGAAGATCATCGACATGTGGCGCTGGACCAAGCAATCCGATCCGCAGGACTACAATTTCACGAGCTGAGGTGAGTATGGCCAACCTGGAAAACCGCATTGCAGTGATCACCGGCGCCGCTTCCGGCATCGGCCTGGCCTGTGCGCTGCGCTTCGCGCGCGAGGGCGCCGTGGTCATAGGCTCGGATATCCAGTCCGGTGACGAGTGGCGAGGTGTCGAAGAGCTGTCGCCGCGCAGCCGCCTGGAGGTGCTGGACGTGACCGACGGCGCGGCGCAGCAGGCGCTGGCGGACGCGGTCGTGGCCGAATTCGGGCGCGTCGACATACTGGTAACGGCCGCCGGCGTCGGCGACGGCGGGCCGGTTGGCATGGTCGACGAGGCGGCGTGGGACCGCGTCATCGATATCAACCTCAAGGGTACGTTCCTGTCCATCAAGTCGGTGGTCAATATCATGGCGGAGCAGCGCAGCGGCAGCATCATTACCATTGCCAGTGTCGAGGGCATTAATGGCACCGAGGGCGGCAGTTCCTACAACGCCTCCAAGGGCGGTGTCGTGCTGCTGACCAAGAACGTCGCCATCGACTACGGGCGTGTCGGCGTGCGCTGCAATACCATCTGTCCCGGCTTCATCGACACGCCCCTGCTGCGTGGCCTGATGGACCCTATGCCCGATGTGAAGGCCGATATCGCCAGCGAGACAAAGCTGGGACGCCTGGGCAAACCCGAGGAGATTGCAGGGGCCGCCTGTTTCCTCGCGTCGGACGACGCGTCCTTTGTCACCGGCCACACGCTGGTCGTCGACGGTGGCTATACTGCCGGGCACAGCCACGGCATCGTCGAGATGATGGGGCTGGTATGAGCCCTGCGGGCGCCGCGGCGCCTGCGTCCTGATCGGATACCGGGGAGTGCGGCATGGATAAGCAAACCGAAACACTGCGACGTATCTGCCCCACCTGCGAGGCCTGTTGCGGGCTGGTCGTCGAGGTCGACCGGGAACAGCAGAAGATCGTGTCCATCAAGGGCGACCCCGACGATCACCGCTCCAGGGGTTATGTCTGCGCCAAGTCCCAGGCCTTCAACGACGTCTACGAGGACCCGGAGCGCCTGCGTCACCCGGTGAAGAAAACTGCCGAGGGCTGGCAGGAGATTTCCTGGGGCGAGGCGTTCGATACCGTCGCGGCAAGACTCGCTGCGATCCGCGAGGAACACGGCAAGGACGCCCTGTCGATTTACGTCGGCAATCCACTGGGCCACGACTTCGCGGCGGGCATCTACCTCCAGTCCCTGATGGCGACGGTGGCTACCGAACGCTTTTTCTCGGCCGGCACCGTGGACCAGCATCCGCAGCAGATGGTGTGCTGGGGGCTGATCGGCCACGAGTGGCTGTTCCCGGTACCGGACCTGTCGCGCACCGACCTGTTTATCTGCATGGGCGCCAATCCCCTGGTGT
>JAWVYG010000493.1:0-3407 GCA_033722815.1 Halioglobus sp. | reverse complement strand
TACGACGGGCTATCCCGCCCCATGCAGCAGTACCTGGACGGGCTGGTCGCGGTGCACGACTTCTCCTGGGGCTTCAAGGAGAGCCTGGCTGAGCCCGGAGGCGCCGAGCGCCTGGCGGACGCGGTAGCCGCCAACCCGCCGGTCCGTCACCCGGTCATCCGCACCCACCCCGAGTCGGGCCGCAAGGTGATCTTTGTGAACTCGCTGTTCACCACGCACATAGAGGACATTCCCCGCGCCGAGAGCGACGCCGTGCTGGATTTCCTCTACCGTCACATCGCGAAGGACGAGTACACCTGCCGCTTCCAGTGGCGGCCCCACAGCATCGCCATCTGGGATAATCGCAGCACCCAGCACAAGCCCATCAACGATTATTTTCCCGCGCACCGGCAACTGCACAGGATTACGATCGACGGCGATATACCCTACTGACGCGCAGCGGCCAGCGCCGACACCGAACTAGTCGTCCGCCGCAGGGCGCACCTCACCGGCACGGATGCGCCGCATGTAATCGCGCACCTCGCGCTTCACCTCCGGCGCGTAGAAATACAGGCCGAGGATATTGGGAATGGCGATCAGGAACACCATGGCGTCGGAGAATTCCAGCACCGCGGTCAGCTGGATCATGCAGCCCAGGGCGACGAAGATACAGAACACGGTGTTGAACAGCGCCTTCATATGATGACCTTCCCCGAACAGGTAGGTCCAGCCCTTCTGTCCATAGTAGGACCAGGCGATGGTGGTCGAGAACGCGAACAGCAGCGCCGCCAGCGCGAGCGGGTACGGCGCCCAGCTGACATGGTGCTCGAACGAGGCCGAGGTCAGGGCGATGCCCTCCAGGCCGTTGCCCATCAGGTCGTTCGGATACGCCGTGGTGATGATCACCAGCGAGCTCAGCGTGCAGATCACCACGGTATCGATGAAGGGTTCCAGCAGCGAGACCAGCCCCTCCGAGGCGGGCTCGTTGGTCCGGACCGCGGAGTGCGCGATGGACGCAGAACCGATACCCGCCTCGTTGGAGAACAGCGCGCGCTGGAAGCCGACGATGAGGGCGCCGAGCAGGCCCCCGGTTGCGCTCTGCAGGCTGAAGGCATTGTCGAAGATCAGCCGGAACGCGGCGGGCAGGTGTTCGGCACTCATGCTGATGATGACGATGGCGGAAAGGATGTAGAGCACCGCCATGAATGGCACCAGCTTGGTGGCCACGCTCGCGATCGACTTGATACCGCCTATCACGACCAGAGCGACCGCAGTGGCGATCAGCAGACCGAACAGCCAGCCCTTGTCGGCGAAGAAACTCTGCTCGCCGCCTGTGATGATGACGAATTGCACGTAGGCCTGGTTGGACTGGAACATGTTGCCGATGCCCAGGCAGCCGATGACGAGGCAAAGGGCGTAGAAGCCCCCCAACAGCCTGCCCCAGCCGGGCTTCCCGCGGTCGGACAGGTAGTGCTCCAGGTAGTACATGGGTCCGCCGGAGACTGAGCCGTCTTCGTTATAGCGCCGGTATTTGACCCCCAGCGTACACTCCACCAGCTTGGTGGACATGGACAGGAATCCCGCAACCACCAGCCAGAATGCCGCCCCCGGGCCGCCGACCACGATGGCCACGGCGACACCACCGATATTGCCGATGCCGACCGTACCGGAAATGGCGGTGGATACCGCCTGGAAGTGCGTGATCTCGCCCCCTGCCCCCGGGTCGCGAAAGTCACCGCGCACATGGCGCAGCGCCAACCCGAGACCGCGGATGTTGACGAAGCCCATGTAGAACGTGAAAAAGGTCGCCGCCACCGCCAGCCACAACACGATAAGCGGTACCTGCTGGCCGAACAGCTCGATCTTGAAGAAAACGAAGGCGGAGAGGGCATTGGCCAGCGGGCGCACCAGCGCTTCCACCTGTTGGTCGAAGCCCGCGGCGTGGGTGGCCGGTGCAAAAACGAGGGACATGGCCCACAGCACCATCCTACGCAACGCCATCGTGACACCTTTTGTTTTTTGGAATTATCCGCGCATGCTCGCACAGAGTCGGCCATGTGCCAAGGGCAGCGCACAATGAGTGTATCCAATCCATGGAACGAAAAACACTGGAGTTCGAGCGGCACCGAAGCAGGGTCGGTGGGCAGGACAGGCGCGGCCATATGAGACGCTCAACACGGGCTGCGCCCGCTCTACCGAGCATGTATTACCTTGGCTGGAGCATATGCACCTGCCGATTGTGTGCTAACCACTGGCAGCCAGTTTTCGATTTACTGAAACTGCTTTCTCGAAAGTGCATCAAGCGGTAGGATCCTGCACCGTTGGAGTGATGGAGATTCATACAGATGGGCTAAGCTTTGCTGGAATATGGCCTGCATGGCCTTGGAGGCCGGATCGAATAGGTCCGGTTGTCAAAAGCAGAAAAGCTCGTCTCCCAAAGGGAGACGAGCGGGTGCAGGGCTTGGTATCAGAGGACTGACACCGACTTCTCTAAATCAAAACTCGAATACGGTGGCTCCGCCGTCGAACTCTACAGTGACCGAGAAATCAGACTCCAGCAGGCCGAGATCCTCTATGTCTTCCGTGAATTCGATTTCCAGTCTCTCTTCATGATCGGCCTCGATTCTACGCTTATTCGGATCGTCCTCAAACGCCTTGTCAGCGGGGAGGTCCGTCGTACCATCGGTGCTCATGATGTCCTTGGCTACATCACCGTTGAACTTGACTTTATCCAACTCCTGCGCTGACAGGGGCCAGGTTATGTAGATACGGGTGATATACATATCCTGAGCGGTGTTGTTATAAAGGTCCAGCTTGAGCTTCTTGTCGTGTACTTCGCTGTGCACCAACTGGATGGGATCGTCTGCTCCGGGATCGACCTCAGCCAGCACCTCACCGGTGTTGGTCAAGCCACAGTCGAAGGATCCGTTCTCGCCAAACATTGCGTTCAGCAGCCAGTCATTCAGATACTCGGGCTTGTCGTCCTTGCTGTTGCCCTGAGCTGTTCCACAGTCCTCGGACCCGTCCATCCCCGAATCAGAGCAGGAGACATGGAAACGGGACGTACCATTGACCGCGCCCGTGAGCGTGAGATCCACATCGTTACCCAGGCCGGCGGTATTGAAGGTAATCAGGTTGCCATTCTGAACATCGCTGAAATACTGTCCGCCCTCAGTCAGCACATTGACGCCACTGGGCCCGTCCCACACCATACCCAAGGCAGTGATATCCTTGATATCGCTGCAGGTAACCGGAGGTGCAGGCGGCTCTTCAACCTCTACCGTCAACTGGGCGCTGCTCATGCAGGCAGTATCATCGGGCAATGTGCCGCTGGCAGTCACAACGTTGGTGGTGGTTTCCGCCACGGTTCCAAGCTTGGTAAAGGTCCTGGTCTCACCATTGCCGAGCGCGAACGGTCCGGCGACACT
>JAWVYG010000492.1:0-3409 GCA_033722815.1 Halioglobus sp. | reverse complement strand
GTGCGATGCAGGATCCTGTCATGGCCCTCATAACCGCCGTAGGCGCGGTGCAGGACGCTGCGGATGTCCCACATGACCAGCATATGCGGCTGCCACTCATGGGTGTACTGGAACTCCTCCCGGGTCTGCCAGTTGAACAGCTCCAGCAACAATTCCTGCGCCGGCGCATCTTCCATACCCTCGATGCCGCAGATGTAGCCGATACAGCCGAGCAGGGTATCGTTGCCGCTCTCGGGGTGGCGCGTGATCAGTGGGTGTACCTGCTCTTCCCTCGCGCTCTCTGCGTAAATGATCTTCATGCTGCGGTCGGACTCGGTGTCCCTGTCACCGTACATGCCATCGGGCGCATAGGCCGCCGCCGCGGAGTGGCGCACCGACCTGCCCTCCAGTTTGCGCCGCAGTTCGGCCGGCATCGCGGCGAGGGCGCGCTGCTGGTTGATGAAGCCGGTGTTGCCCCCCACCGGGGGAATCACCAGGCTGTACAACAGCGTGCCGATGGGCGGCTGCGCCAGGAAACTCCAGTCCGAGTGCCAGTTCTCGGCAAACAGCGGCGCCTTCTCGTCGGCCAGGCGCGACAGTTCCACCACGTGGTCGCTGCCCTCGATGGTACCGAAGAAGGGCTCTTCGCCGAGCGCCCCGAAGTACGCGGTAATGCGCTCAAGATCCGGGTCGCGCAGATGCTGGTCGGGAAACGCCAGCACGTGGTGTTCCATCCACGCGGCCCGCACGGCCCGCAACGTGTCAGCGTCGACCGCCTGCGAAAAGTCTACGCCGCGCACCTGCGCGCCGCAGGCCTGTCCACTGGGCTGTACCTCGATCATGGCGCCGCGCCCCTCTCCATCTATCGCGGAACATCATGGTAACAACCGCACTGCACAAGGCAAATCGCTGCTCAAGCGCGCCTTGCTCCGAAGTTTATTAACGCGCGGCGTTGCTCTATGCTGGCCCCGCCTGCGGCGCAGGCGCGCATTGCAATCGACGGAGAAGCAGGATGATCGGCTGGACGGAACAACAACAACTGGTAAAGGGCATGATCCGCGACTTCGTGGAAAAGGAGATCGTGCCGATCATCGACGACCTCGAGTACAATGGCGTGCCGCCCTACGACGTGCTGCGCAAGCTGCTGCGCACCTTCGGCATGGACGAGCTGGCCGGCGCCAACTTCGACAGGCAGATCGCGCGCGAGGAGGCGGCAGTGCAGGGCGAGAAAACGCAGGAGCCGCAAGACAACGCCGATGGCGGGCCGGTCACCGACGAGGCCCTGGACGCGGTAGCGATGGGCATCCTGCCCATCATTGAAATCAGCCGCCACTGCCAGGGGTTGATCACGGCCATGGGCGTATCCGTCGGCCTGACCGCCGGCGCCATCATGTCCAAGGGCTCCCTGGCGCAGAAGAAAAAGTATGGTCGCGACCTGTTGACGCTGAAGAAGATCGGCGCCTGGGCGATCACCGAACCCAACTCCGGTTCCGATGCCTTCGGCGCCATGAAGTCCACCGCCCGGCGCGACGGCAACGGCGGCTACATACTCAACGGCAACAAGACCTTCATCACCAACGGCCCCTACGCCGACACCATCGTGTTTATCTGCCGCCTGGACGAGGAAGGCGTGGCGCCGCGGGACAGGAAGATCGTGTCCTTCATCCTCGACTCCGGCATGCCCGGCCTGGAGCAGAGTGCGCCGTTCAAGAAGATGGGCATCGGCTCCTCCCCCACCGGCGAGCTGTTCCTGTCCGATGTGCAGGCGGGCCCGGAGCGGCTGATGGGGGAATCCGAGGACGGCTACGGGCGCTCCGGCGCCAAGACCACCTTCAGCGCCGAGCGCTCCGGGGTTGCCGCCATGGCCCTGGGGCTGGTGGAGCGGGCGCTGGAAATGTCGCTGGATTACGCGAAGACGCGCGTGCAGTTCGACCAGCCCATCGGCAGCTACCAGCTGATCCAGCTGAAGCTGGCGAAAATGGAGGTGGCACGGCTCAACCTCGAGAACCTGGTGTTCCGCTTTATCGAGACCCGCGCCGCGGGCAGCGACCTCACGCTGGCCGAAGCCTCGGCGATGAAGCTGTACTCGGCCCAGGTGGCGATGGAGGTGACCACCGAGGCCGTGCAGATTTTCGGCGGCGCCGGATACATGCGCGCCACGCGCGTGGAGCAGTTGATGCGCGACGCCAAGATACTGCAGATCTATGCGGGGACCGACGAGATGCAGGTTGTGGCCATCGCGAAGGACCTGATGGGTCGCGCCTGAACGGCAGGTGCTCTCAGCCTGCCGCCCCGGAACGCTCGCTGTACAGCGCCTCCGCCCGTTCCTTCAGGCAGCGCGCGCAAAGGTTGAAGCCGCGCTCCACTGCCTCCGCCATCGCCTCCATCATCTGCGGGACCGCCTCGCCGGCGAACTCGTCGACGGTGACATAGGTACAGCTGTGCTCATCCAGCGGCGTGATGACCTGCGCGCGGTCGGCGTGAACCGGGTCCCCGGGCTTGTTCTCCATCGACCAGACGATCCTGTGCGGCGGTTCGATCACCGTAAAGTACTCCACCTGTTCCTGTGGCCCGTTGCCGAGGTCGACCTGCATGGTCAACGGCTCCCCCAGGGCGAGGGTGCCGCTGGCCCCGGGACAGAACCGGTTCCACAGCGGGTAGTTCTCGAAGTCCACGATGACATCCCACACCAGTTGGGCGGGCGCATTGATGGTGATGGTCTCTGACGCTACGCTGTTTTCCGTTATCAAACCGGCATTCTCCCTGCGACGTGTGTGCTGGTGCCAAGAGCATACTCACCGTCGCATGAAAGCGGTAGCTTCGAGCAGGGAATTTATCCCGCGGGACCTGTCTAAGGACAAAAGGCAAACGCGAAACAGCACAGGAGCAGATGATGAACAAGCCCCTCTGGGCACTGGCAGTGGCCTGCGTGGCCCTGGCAGCCTGCCAGACCGAACCCCATATCCAGACCGGCGCGGATGCCGAGGTTATCGACGGTAACCTGCACCGGGTAGACAACACCTCACTGGACAAGAGCTATATCGACCCGGAGGTGGACTTCAGCCAGTACAATGCGGTGCTGTTGCAGCCGCTGTCCTTCGACGACCTCAAGATCGTGCAGCCCAACGTCAATCTCAGGCTGCCGGGCAACCCGCAGTGGCAGCTTACCGACAGGGACAAGACCCAGCTGGCGGACGCCTATCGCAAGGCGATGGCGACGAAGCTGACCGAGAACGGGATTTTCAGCCTGGCCTCAGCGCCGGGCCCGGGGACCGTGACGCTGAGCGCGAGACTGGTGCGACTGGCGCCCAACGCACCCAAGGACGACTTCGAGTCAAGGCCCATCGGACGCACGCGCATCGTGACGGAGGGTTTCGGCTCGGCAACCATCGCCTTCACCCTGGCCGACTCGGTGACCGGCAACGTACTG
>JAWVYG010000491.1:0-3415 GCA_033722815.1 Halioglobus sp. | reverse complement strand
CTGGCCAGCACCAGCGGTGAGGCGCCCGGGACGTTGACGGTAATATCCCTGGCGGTGATGCGGCCCAGCGCATCGTAGCGGTAAGCGGTGCTCCCGCTTACATCCGTGATCGACACGAGCCGCCCCCTGCAGTAGCCGGGGCAAACGACCCCATTGCCGTAGACATAGGCCACATCGAGACCGGCATCGGGATAGGTGACAGCCGTCAGGCGATTCAGGCGGTCGTAGGTGTAATGGGTGGTCACGCCGCGCGCGTCGGTGCTGCGGATGCGGTTACCGGCCCCGTCGTAATCGTACTGCGTCGTGCCGGTGTCGGGGCTGACCAGCAGCTGCAGGTCACCGAAGCCGTCGTAGACAGTTTGCGTATGGACGCCGCGCGGGTCGGTGACACCGTCGATGTTGTCCTGCGTATCGTAATCCACCAGCGTCTCGCCGCCGGTCGCGTCGACGACCCGCCGCAGGCGGTTGTGTGCATCGAAGAAGCGGCTCGTTGCGGGGTTCACCCCGTCGTCGATCGAAACGAGCTGGCCCTTGTCGTCCCAGGTGTAGTCGGTCTGCTGGCCGTTTGCGCCGAAGCGCTTCCAGATACGCCCCAGGCCATCGAAAGCCTGGCCCAGCGACCGACTCGTCGTGCCGTCGGCGCGCTTGTAGGCGACGGCTGTGCGCTTGCCCGCGGCGTCCAGGCTGTACTCGATGCGCTCTCCCAGCGCATTTTGCCGGGCGCTCATGCGGTGCGCCGCGTCGTATTCGAAGGACAGCTGTACGCCGTCCGCGGAGGTCACGCCGGTGAGCTGGCCGACCTTGTCATAGGCGAAGTGCGTGACGGCATCCAGCCCGCCGACATCCCGGGTGACACTGTCGAGCCAGCCCCTGGGTGTGTAGGTGAGCGCGGTGACCACGCCGTTGGCATCCACCATCCGCTGCGGCTGGCCGCGACCGTTGTGGTCTTCATAGCGTGTCTCCTGGCCGTAGCCATCCGCCGTGCGGGTGAGGAATCCCTGCGCGGAGTAGTAACTCGTGTGCACGTCGTCGGACCCTGCGCGCGGCCCGTCCACCGTGACCGCGGCCACCCGGGCAGCGGCACCCGGATCGTGGTAGGCATAGGTCGTCGTCCAGGTGCGCGCCGGCTCGTCAGCCAGCCCGGTGAGGTCGGATTCGGTACGCGTGTGTTCCCGGCCGTCCGGCCAGTAGGTGTAGTCGGTCTGCCTGACGCCCACGAGCGTCTCGCGCTTCTTCAGCCTGGAGGCGGGGTACCAGTCGAACTCGAAGATGCGCTCCTGCGCGGAGCTTTCGGCCTCGACGCGCCGCTTTAGCAGGCCGTAGCGCGGCGCGTCGAGATAGTACTCGTAGAAGGTGACATTGCCGGCGCGGTCTGTCTTGCGCCGCAGCCAGCCGTTCCCGGGGTAGTAGTCGCGCGTCCTGACATCGGCCAGGCACCCGGTGGCAGGCTGGGCAAGACCGTCGATGCGCGTGACCCTGCGCACGCCGAAGAAGTCCTGCAGGTGGTAGACCGTCTCCCTGCCCAGCGGGTTGGTGACGGTGATGCGCGGGTCGGCCGGGTCGTCCACGTGGGTGTGGTCGAAGGTACTGCCGCCGATCGAGCCCCCCGCCAGGCCGCTGCTCACCACGCGCGCCCGGTCGTTGTAGGCGATGGTCTTGTGGCGCTCGCCGTTCTCGTCGGTGATACCGGTTACCAGGTGATCGTCGTGGATGTACTCGTAGTGATACTCGCGGAAGGGGTTGTCCTCGCCGAAGGGATTGGAGCCGGCGATGTCCTGCGTATCGTCGGGATAGCCGACGTATTGCAGGTGCCCGTCGGCATTGTAGGCGTAGCGGTAGCGCGCGCCGTCCGGGTCCACCATGGCAGTGACGCGGCCGGCCGCGTCGAGGCTGATGTCGAGCCGGTTGCCGTACTCGTCCGCCACCAGCATGGCGGCGCCACCGGGGTACTGCACATCGACGCCACCGCCACTGGCGCCACGCGTGCGGATGAGCCGGCCGGCGCCGTCGAACCAGGTGGTGTGCCCCGAGGAAGTGCGATAGATCCACTCGTTCGCGCCGAAGTCCAGCGTGGCGTGCTCGTCCGCCGCCGGAACCCAGGCGCCATCAACCTCGAGGAAACTGACAACGTCGCCCGACGCCTCGTGGATCGCCACGACGGCATCGAACGCCGTGCTGTAGTCCACCAGGCGCTGGCGGTAGCTGAACAGCCACTGCTTGTTGTCACTGTCCCAGCGCCGCGCGAACACCAGCGTGCCATTGCCCGCGGCCCTGAAATCCGTCTCGTGCAGCCTCTTGGTACCGGTGCTCAGCGCGACCGGGTTCGCGGTGCTGTCCTCGCAGGGGTCGGGGCTCGGGCACCTCCCGGGCACCGTGGAGCAGCAGGCGCTGTCGAGACTGTCCGACACGTTGAACCAGGGTTTGTCGGTATCCCAGCAGGGATTGCTGCGCCTGTCGACGTGGCGGGGCACGTAGCCGTTCGCCCTGTTGCAGTGGTACAGCACGGGGTTGGACGCGGGCAGCGGCGTCACGTAGGCGGTATCGGGCGCCTCCAGCCGGCACGCGTCCAGCGGATCGACCCGCCAAGGCTCGTAGGTGCTGTAGCCGCCGGCGCAGCAGTCGCTCCACAGGTACTTCTCGTCCGTAAACGGCTCGTACCCCTGGGCGGGCAGGGACGGTCCGGATGTAAGCAATAGAATTGCGCAGATTGACATCGCGCGGTGCAGGAGATCGTCCATCATCCTTGATGTACTCCCGTGTTCGTGGCGACGGGAATATCATTGCGCGGGAGGGGCCGCGGAGGGAAGGAATGTGTTTTATCAAATGTGCGCTGAGCCGCCGTCGAAGGTCGGAGCCGCCTCACTGCGAGCTGCGCCAAAGCAAACCGCGGTCGAAGCTCGCCTTGTCCCACAGCTGCGGGCATGCAGCGAGCGCGAGACGCGGATGCACGAACACGGGCAGCGAGCAGTCACGTCCGAACCGTCACGCCGCCCTGTAAAAAAAAGGCCACAGGCGAGTAATCGCGCTGTGGCCAGGCCGAGTCGACCGAGGTGCGACCCGCAAGTCTAGAAGTTGAAGCCCACGCCTATGGTGTAGGCGAAAGCGCCGTCGTCCCAGTTGTCTTCAGCGGAACCGCCGCTGTCGAAGAAGAACTGGTACTCCGCCCTGCCCAGGATGTAGGTCTTGGCCAGCACGTAGTACTTCAGGCCGAACTCCAGGCCGGCGAAGCCGGTATCGTCCACAGCGTCGCCGTACACCGCACCGAGGCTGGCGCCTACGAACGGGCGCGCGTTGTTCTCGCCGAAGTGGTAGTTCACGTAACCGCGTGTGCTGCCGTTCCAGATGTCCCGCGACAGGTTGTCCCCCTTGACGTCGGTGAAGTTGGCGCTTTGGCGCGCGCCATAGACAAGGCGGG
>JAWVYG010000490.1:0-3416 GCA_033722815.1 Halioglobus sp. | reverse complement strand
GAGCGGATACGCGGCCGTTAAACCAGCTCGAGCGACATTAGCTCTCGTAGACACACACTGATCGCATCGTCTGATGACACCAGCTCCGCGAGGGTTTTGGCTGGCCACCGTCCTGGCCAATCCGCGGGGCACCCCGGGCAGTTCATTGAAGCGCCGGCTGAGAGCGCGCGGTAGCGCATGGGAAGAATGTCATCTGCCCGCATGATGTTGATATACCGGCAGCGTGGCAACGCCCGCCGCTTCGCCCGCCCCCCCAGAACTTACAAATAATGAGAAATATTACCGTCCTGGCCCCACTGCACACTTGTTCACTAAAGAAACGGTGGGTCCTGCCGCTGCCTGCATATATCATTACCAAACTACAATAAGCGGGAGCAACCTATGAATATTGGCGGAATCCCCGGGACAACTTACCCCACGGCACCGACTGCCCAGCCGACTACAACAGCCCCCGCCGAGGGCGAACAAACCGCGCCCACCACCGAAACAGCCCGTGAGAAGCCTGTCAAGGGCGTTGTACGGCTGCTCCAGGAGGGTCACTTCAAGGGCGTTGCCGACGTGCGCCTACGCATCAACTTCAGTCAAGAACTCGCCGATTCCGCCGCCGCAGCCAGTGGCGATCTGGCTGAAGCCCAGGGCGACTTCGATGCGGGCTTGCAGGACAGCCTTGCTGCGCTGACGGAGGACCTGGCTCCCGCGGAGGAGCAGGCGGCGCAGCTGTCGGAACTGGGCGCCGCGCTGACGACGTCTGTCGGTGACCTGTTCGCGGATTTCACCGATGCACAGACGGATGGTCCGGAAGTCCTGGGCACAGCGCTGCAAGCGGAAGCGGACAACTTCGCCGCCAGCGTGAGTACCCTGCTTGAGATCGAAGGCGAGGCCGCGTCACTACAGGCCTTCCAGGAGTCTTTCACGGCACTGTTGAGCGATCTCGCCAACTCGCTCACGCAGGCCCTGCAAACACTCCCGGAGCTCTCCGAGCCCAACGGTAACGGCGTCGCCTACGCCAAATTTGTGGAGATTCTCGAGGGCATGCAGCAGCTGGATAGCGAGCCCGAGCCCATCCTGACAGATATCGAGGCCTGACCCCGGTACACAGCGACAACCATCACGACCGCTGTCACCGCACCGGCTGCGCCGAGCGGTGCGTAGCGTTAGTTAATCGCTGTGCTGGAGGACCCGGTAACCGACTACGGTGCGGAAAAACCGTTGGCGCACACGCCGTTTCTCTACCCTTGTCGATGGAACGAGTCGCCAGCGCCCGGCTCAGCACGCGATCGGCCGGTTCAGAATCGACCGCCTGCTGGTGGCCACAGACAAGCCGCTGCGCGGCCGACGGGACTGGTGGCGATGACAGCGCAGCCAGGCAGCCGGTATGGAGGCCGCCCTGTGCACCCTTCAGCGCAACGTGAATTCAACAATCTTGATGAGCTGGCTGAACTCCAGAACATCCTGCTCCGTGCCATCTATCTCGTAACCGGACAGCCTGGCGACACCGCGTATGGATTTTGGATGAGCCTGGGCATAACTTAGCAGCACATCCCGTGCCTGGGCCGCGGACAACACCCGCGCTGTCGCCTGACTCTGCTGGTTTCCTAACGTGACGACAACGGCGTTGTTGGCGCAGATGTTCCGGAACCACTGCGACTTATCGCCGAATCCGGACATCCGGACATCCGGACGCGCAGAAAATCTTGCCCCCTTTCCTGTCCCGGCCAATCACTTCGAGTACGGTTTCTCGCGGCTGTCCGGACTTCCTCCCCAGGTGTTGCAGGCGAATGAAGCGCTCGCCCAACAGGACGCCCAGTTTCCACCGATAGAGATAGAGCGGCGCCCTGAATAATATGAGTTTGAGCCCTTTGGGCGGGGCAGGCTCGCCAATTTTCTTCAACATGACAATGCCTTGCGCAGCAGCTCAGCGGCGCCGGGGAATACTCTTGTCCACCGGCGACAGCATCTGGTAGCGGAAGTCCAGCTCGCGGTCACCGTCCATGACGTCGAGGCCATAGCGGATGTCCGCAGTATCCGCATACACGAGCGTCCCGAACACCCGGTCCCAGATCGAGAACACGTTGCCGAAGTTGGAATCGGTCCACGGCGCCTGGTAGTGGTGGTGAAACTTGTGCATGTCCGGCGTCACGACGACGAAGCTCAGCAGCCGGTCCAGCTGACCGGGCAGCTTGATGTTGGCGTGGGTGAGGTAGCCGAAGAACGGCGTGATGGCGCGGTAAACGAGGTAGTAGACCGCCGGGATGCCCATGGCGACGATGGTGACCATGGCAAATACCAGGCGCGCGACGAGGTCGCCCGGGTGGTGGCGGGTAGCCGTGGTGGTGTCCACGTGGGTGTCGGCATGGTGCACCATATGCAGCCGCCACATCCACTTCACATGGTGCAGCATATAGTGCACCGTGTACTGGGCCACCAGGTCCAGGACGAGGATCGCCAGCAGCAACTCCAGCCAGACCGGCAGGTCGACGTGGTAGAGCAGCCCCACCTGCTGGTTGTCGGCCCAGACCATCACCACTGAGGTGAGCAGGACAACGGGCGCCGCGATGATGCCGTTGAACAGGAACAGCCCGAGATTGAAGGCGTCGTGGCGCAGCTTGTTGTAACTGAAGCGCGCGAGCGGGATCAGGGTCTCGAGCAGCACGCAGAGCGCGATGCAACCAGCGAACCAGGCGGCCTTCTGCCAGTCGGGCATGGTTTGCAGGAAGTGCAGCAGTTCGGTCATGGGTCACCTGTCAACCAACAGCCAGGGGCAGGACTACTTAATACGTGGTTTTGCTCATTGAGACAAGGCGTCTGGCCACTTGCTCCCGGAACCCATGCCACCTGGCGCAGAGAGCCTATCTCCCTGCCCATCAAATAGGTATCATCAGCGGGCAATCTTGTTGAGGAAGCTCACTATGTCACAGTGCCCGTTTGCCAACATCATGGAGCCTACCTACCTGGGTAATGGGTTCAGCGGCGAGGACATCGCCAAAATACGTGCAGCCGGACCTGCGATAAAGATCGAGGATCCAGCCACCGGCGTGCCCTACTGGGCCGTCACGCAACACGCCGCCATCGACTTCGTATCCAAGAACAACGATTTGTTCTCGTCGCGCTTGCGTACGGCCATTCCAATGGAATTCGAACAGGAGATGGTAGACGAGATTCAATCGCGCATGTTCATCAACCTGGACCCACCGGAGAACATCGAGTACCGCAAGCTCATCCGCGATCACTTCACCCCGGCCGCGGTGGCAACCTATGAGCCGCGCGCACGCGAGTACGCGGGCAAGGTCGTCGATCGGATTATTGACAACGGCTCATGTGAGTTCGTCACCGAGGTGGCGGCTGAGCTGCCGTTGCTCATGATTATGGATTTCTTCGATATTCCGGCAGAAGATCGCCACCAGATTTTCGATTGG
>JAWVYG010000489.1:0-3417 GCA_033722815.1 Halioglobus sp. | reverse complement strand
GCTGGAACAGTAACGCTTCTGGCATGGTCACTCTATGTCTGCTGGAAGCTGCGGGATTGCAACTGCCCTATCCGGTGGGCGCTTCGCGCCGCGACAGAGAGGCTACGCGCCTCCCCGCCTGCCGTCCGGTAAAGGTCGCGTCGGCGACCGACATACCGCTGGCATAGCCGGCGCTGGTGCGCGGGATGCCCGCGGCGGTGCGCCCGGCGGCGAACAAACCGGCCACGACCTCGCTATCGGGCGTCAGCACCTCGCCGGTGGGCAGCGTATCCAGGCCGCCGAGGGTAAACACCGCGGGGCGCAGCCGGTCGAGGCTGTAATCCACCAGGGCAAAGGGCGCGGTCTCGATCGGCGCCAGCCATTCTGCCGCCTTGTGAAAGTACGGGTCCTCACCCTTCGCGGCATGGCGGTTGTAGGTCTGCACGGTGTGCCGCAGGCTACCCTCGGGCAGGCCGGCCTCGCGTTCCACTTCCTCCACGGTCTCTCCCACCGCGACGATCTCCGCAAACTCCTGGTAGGCGGGCCGGGCGAAGTTGTCATTGCCAATAAACATCCAGGCGCGCTGGTTGCGCTGGCGCATCACGGCATCGCCCATACGCGCCAGGTAGGAATCCTCGTTGATAAAGCGCTGCCCCTGCTCGTTGACGAAAATACCAAAGGTGAGTTGCGCCGGCGGGTAATGCGCCACGCAGACGAAAGCCTCACCCATATTGATGGCATTGCCGCCGGCCGCCACGCCCATGAGGATGCCGTCCCCCATGTCACCGGGGTTGCCGTGACGCGTAGCGCACGCATCCAGTGAGGCTATGTGCTGGCGCGTCATGCGCTCGTTCATGATGAAGCCGCCCATCGTCAGCACAACGCCCTGGCGTGCGAAGAGAAACTGCTCGCGGTTATCGATCTTCGCTACTGCGCCGCAGACCGCGCCGCCCGCATCCACGACCAGGCCGATTGTCCTCGAGTCGCAGCGAATATCGATGCGCGGGTCCGCCTCGGCGTTACGCTTCAGCACACCCATCAGCACCTTGCCGCCGTCGTGACCGGCGTCCGCGGGAAGGTGGCCGCGCGGAATGGGGGCAGCGATCCCGGTGTAGGGCCACGCGCGCTCGTTGCCAGTGTACTGCAGCGAGTCACCCGTCAGTGCAACGACTTCCCGGCCCTCGAAGCAGGCGCGTTTGTAAGGCACTCCCTGGGCTTCCATCCAGTCGAAGTGCTCAGCAGCGCCCTGCACGAAAGACTCCACCTTGGCTGCATCGGCATGGTCGCCGAAGCAGGCCTGCAGGTAGGCGCGAAAATTCTCCGTACTGTCCTCGAAGCCCAGCTCGCGCTGCAGTGCAGTACCGCCGCTGCCGCCGAGGTACATCTCGCACGCCGACAGCTCCGTCGAGCCGCCCCCCGCGCTGAAACGCTCCAGCAGCATTACCGTGGAACCCGCGGCGCTGGCCTCCAGCGCCGCACAGACACCGGCGCCGCCGTAGCCGCAAACCAGCACATCGACGACGGCGTCGAACCGATCTACGCTGTCCAGGGGAATCACACGCGACATGGATTGTTCTCCGACAGGCCTGCGGGAAAGCAGGCGGAGTAACCAGACTAGAAGGTTTTACTGCCGCGATACAGCCGCCCACGGGGCGCCGGCCGCAATTGTGCCGGCTGGTTTGCCATGACAACCCCGCAGCCGATGGAGGCGCTACCCTTTCGCCGCCTATACTGGAATACTGACGCCCTTCTCCTGCCGGACCATCCGGGTGATCGACATGCGAACGAATATCGGACTGCTGCTGAAAAAACGCGCGGATATCTGCCCTTCCCGCGAGGCCTTTGTCGAGTACGAGCGGGGCCGGCGCTTTACCTTCAGCGAGCTCAACCGACGCAGCAACCGGGTTGCCAACGCCCTGCTCGAGCGCGGCGTACAGCCGGGCGACCGTGTGGCCACCCTGCTGAAAAACAGCATCGAGTTTGTCGAGACCTACTTCGCGATCGCCAAGATCGGCGCGGTAATGGTACCGGTCAACTGGCGGCTGGTAGCGGCGGAGATCAGCTACATCCTGTCGGACTCCGGCAGTCGCGCCCTGGTCTACGATTCGGATTTCGACGACACGGTCGCCGCGGTGCAAGGCGCCGCGCACGGAGCGACGGCGGTACAGCATTGGCTGCGGCGGGAGAACGGCGACGGCGGCACGCCCGCGTGGGCTGAGGATTACGACCGGGTCCTCGCGGCTTCGGGTGAAGCTGAGCCGCCGGTGGGAGCCTGGGACGACGACAACCTGTTCATCATGTACACCTCGGGCACCACCGGTCATCCGAAGGGCGCCGTGCACAGCCACGACGGTATGCTGTGGTCGCAGCTCACGAGTATGTCCACCTCCGACATGCGCGGCGACGACCGCTGGCTGCTGGCCCTGCCCATGTTCCACGTCGGCTGCCTCAACCCGACCTCGCTGCTGGTGCACCGCGGCGCCACCGGGGTGATCATGCGCGAGCTGGACATGGGCGCCATGTTCGCGTGCATCGAGCAGGAAGCGGTGACAATCTTCATGGCGGTACCGGCGCTGATGCAGTTCATGCTGGCGGCGCCCGAGCGCAAGCAGCACGACATATCCTCCGTGCGCTGGATCGCCACGGGCGCCGCCCCGGTTCCCGTATCCCTGCTGCACGACTACGAAAAGCTCGGCATACGCATCTTCCAGGCCTACGGCCTCACTGAATCCTGCGGCCCCGGCACCCTGCTGCTGCACGAGGATGCCGAGGCCAAGGTCGGTTCCTGCGGCAAACCACAGATGCATACGGAGATTAAAATTGTCGACGGCGACGGCAACACCATCCCCATGGGCTCCAGCGAGGCCGGTGAGCTGCTGCTGGCCGGCCGCCACATCATGAAGGCATACTGGAACAAGCCGGAGGCGACGGCGCAGACCCTGAAGGATGGCTGGCTGCACACCGGTGATATCTGCACGTGGGACGAGGACGGCTTCGTCACCATCTGCGACCGCATGAAGGACATGATCATCTCCGGCGGCGAGAACATCTACCCGGCGGAACTGGAGAATGTGCTGGCCGGCTGTGACGAGGTGCTGGAGGCCGCCGTCATCGGCGTGGCGTCCGAAAAGTGGGGCGAGACGCCCCTGGCCATCGTCGTGCCGGCGCCGGGCACCTCCCCCACCCCGGAGTCGCTGAAGGCCTACTGCAAGGAGAACCTGGCAGGCTACAAGGTGCCACAGCTGTACGAACTCGTGGAGGCGCTGCCCCGCAATCCCTCCGGCAAACTGCTGAAACTGCAACTGCGCGAGCAGTTTCCCGGCCCGGCGCCGTTCTGACATCAGCGCGCGAAGATCGACGGCAACAACATCTTGCGCAGGAAGGCCAGCTCGGCGTCCGGGTCATCATCCAGCATGCTCTGCTGCGCGAGGGTGAGGC
>JAWVYG010000488.1:0-3424 GCA_033722815.1 Halioglobus sp. | reverse complement strand
GCTGCGCGAGCTGATGCGCAACCACCCCACCACCCGCGCCCGCCTCGAGGCCATGATCGACTACATCGAGTCCAACTTCGCGGGCATGAACGACATCGATCGCCAGCTCATCGTGGTCGGTCCCACGGCGCTGGCGGAGGACCGGGAGCGCCAGCAGGAGCTGGGCAGCACGGCGATGGAATCGTTCAAGCAGCTGATCAGGGCCGGCGTCGAACTCGGTGACGTCAAGACCGAGTTTTCACCGGATATCCTCGCCTCCATGGTCGTCGGCACGCTGAACATCCTGACTACCACCTGGGCGCTGGACAGCAACTTCCCGGTGTTCGCCAAGCTCGAGGAGGCGCGCGCGCTGTTCGAGTTCCTGATCTGCAAGGACAAACGCTGAGGCCCGCCACACCATTGCCGGACGCGCGGCGGCACTGCAAGCTGACACGCCTTCACCAACACCGTTCGGAGTATTGACCATGGGACCACTGCAGGGGCTCACCATCATCGAAATCGCAGGTATCGGGCCGGGCCCGTTCGCGGCCATGCTGCTGGCGGACCAGGGCGCAGAGGTGATTCGCGTCGAACGTCCCGGGGGCAGCCTGTTCGCCGCGGTACACAACCAGAAACTCGATTTCCTCAATCGCAACAAGCGCTGCATCAGCGTCAACCTGAAACACGAGGACGGCGTGGCGACGGTACTGACGATGCTGGAAAAGGCCGACGGCCTGCTGGAGGGCAACCGCCCGGGAGTGATGGAGCGCCTCGGGCTCGGGCCCGACGTGTGCCTTGCGCGCAACCCGGCGCTCGTCTACGGCCGCATGACCGGCTGGGGGCAGGAGGGACCGATGGCCGGCGAGGCGGGCCACGACATCAACTACATCGCGCTGGCCGGCGCGCTGCACCCCATCGGCAGGCGCGGCGAGAAGCCGGCGATTCCACTCAACCTCGTCGGCGACTTCGGCGGCGGCGGCCTGATGCTTGCCTACGGCATGGTCTGCGCGCTGCTCGAGGCAAAGGGCTCGGGCCGGGGACAGGTAGTGGACGCCGCGATGATCGACGGCGCTGCCACACTCATGGCGAGCACCTTCGCGGCCAACCAGGCCGACTTCTGGAGCGACGAACGCGGCGCCAACATGCTGGATTCGGGCTCGCACTTCTACGAGGTCTACGAGACCGCCGACGGCAAGTACATCTCGCTGGGCGCCATCGAGTCACAATTCTATGCTGCCCTGCTGGAAAAACTCGGAGACGATGCAAAGTACTTCAAAAACCAGTTCGACGCCGAGGGCTGGCCTGCCATGAAAGAGAAGCTGGCCGAGATCATCAGGCGCAAGACCCGCGACGAGTGGGACGAGGTGTTCGCGGGCGCCGACGCCTGCTACGCGCCGGTGCTGTCGATGGCGGAGGCGCGTCACCACCCCCACCACCAGGCCAGGCAGACGTTTCTCGACGACGGCGAGGTGTGGCAACCGGCGCCGGCGCCGCGCTTCAGCCGCACCCCCGGCGAGGTTCACTCACACGCGGCGCGGATCGGCGAGCATACCCGGGACATCCTGCGCGAGTTCGGCTTCAGTGACGACGCCATCGCCGCACGCCTGGACAGCGGCGCCGTTCACCAGCACAGCGAGTAGCTCGGTCCGCGTGCATCGGCCAGCCCTCCATTGCCGTGCCGCCGGCTCGCCCGAGGGCACCGCTGAACAATGGCAATGTGTTCAGAGGTGCCCTAGTATGCGCGACAACCTTATCAATCGCCGGAAACCGCAAGACCTATGACCAGGGAACGAACCTGCCGACATATCCACGTCGATCCCGAAACGCAGGCGCTGTCGATACGCACGGGCACGGTGCCGGAACCCGCGGCAGACCAGTTGCTGGTGAAGGTGCACTGCGCCGGTGTCAACCGCGCCGATGTCCTGCAGCGCAAGGGGCTGTACCCGCCGCCCGAGGACGCGTCGCCGATCCTGGGCCTGGAGGTTGCCGGCACGGTCGAGGCCATGGGAGAGGACGTCGAAGGTTGGCAGGTCGGCGACCGGGTCTGCGCCCTGACCCACGGCGGCGGCTACGCCGAGTACGCGGTGGCGCCGGTGGGGCAGTCCTTCCCGATTCCGCAGGACTTCACCTTCGAACAGGGCGCCGCGCTGCCGGAGGCGCTGCTCACCATCTGGCACAACGTTTTCCAGCGCGGCCGCCTGCAGGCGGGCGACACGGTACTGATCCACGGTGGCGCCAGCGGCATGGGTACCATGGGCGTGATGATGTCACACGCGCTCGGCGCGACGGTGTACACCACGGCCGGCACCGACGCAAAGTGTCGCGCCCTGGAGTCCATGGGCGCCAGCACGGCGATCAATTACAGGGAGGAGGATTTCGAGCAGGTACTCGAGCAGCTCGGTGTCAGCAACGGGGTGGACGTCATTCTCGATATGGTCGGTGGCGACTATATCCAGAAGAATATGAACATCGCCGCCCCCGAGGGCCGCATCGTCAATATCGCCTACATGAACGGGTTCAGCGCGGAAGTCAATTTCGCGCCGCTGCTCATGAAGCGCCTCACGCTGACCGGCTCGACACTGCGCGCCCAGACCTTCGCGCAGAAGGCGGCGATGAAGGAAGAGATCATGCAGCAGGTCTACCCGCGCCTCGGCACCGATGGAATCTGCCCGGTGGTAGACCGCGTCTTTGCGCTGGAAGACGCCGAGGACGCGCAATCCTATATGCTCAGCGGGGAACACATGGGCAAAATAGTAATGACTGTTACGCCCTGACACAGGCAGCACGGGCGCCCATCACCTGCAAGGTGCTTTTAATAGCGAAAGCGCCCTAAAAAACTCTTGCTAGGAGCGAAAAAGTCTTAAACGCACCCTGAACGCGTTTCTAAATACTGTTTGTTACTAAGAAATCGCCGTTTATTCCTTGTTTTAATCGCTTTTCGCTCTATCGAAACTGCTGCTTTATTTCTTTAAGCGCTAGCAAAACACTTCACCCAGCAAGGTTATAGCTGCCCCGGCTAGCTTCGCAAAGGGCCGGTGCTATACTCATTTCGAAGTCGGGGCAGAACGATCCAACAGCTTCATAATATGTTCTGGAACGGCGGCATGTGAGTGTTCGGGCACACAGCAGCATCGGGCGGTACTCAAAAAGGTGTCACTTAGTGCGCGGCGCTCACGGCCCAAAGCGGTGAGCCAACTAAGGGGTAGCTTATGAAACGCCACTACTACATCAGCGATGATCTCGACGACCTGGAAGTCATCGAAAACCAGCTCGAGGCCGCGGGGGTAAGCACACCCCAGATCCATATCCTCAGCGAGGATGATGCCGGCCTGGAAGAACACCACCTGCACAAGGTCGAGGCCGTTCTCAAGAAGGATGTCGTGCACGGCACAGAACTCGGCGCCGTGGTAGGCGTCATCGCTGCCGCAGTGGTTCTCGCGGTGGC
>JAWVYG010000487.1:0-3427 GCA_033722815.1 Halioglobus sp. | reverse complement strand
CGACGTGCTGGCACAGACGCGCGTGGACAATGACGCCTGGCAGACCCGGGTCGTGTTCGTGACGGACCCGGACAAGCTGCGCATCGAGCTCATACAGGCGCCCGGCGATCCCGACGCACTGCCCGGCGACTGAGACTGCGGAGAATCCCACTTGAAATCAGCAGCAGAGATCGAACAGGAACTGATCGCGCCGGGCGGAGCGTTCGAGATCGTCACGGAGGAAGTACTCGGCGAAACCATCAGGGTGTTCAGCAACCGCAACCGCTCGCTGCGCGAACTGGTGGAGAATTCACTCAACCACGCGGACAGCGAGTACATCGTGTGCGGCGACCAGCGTATCAGCTTTGCGCAGCACTACCGGCGCGTGTGCGCGGTGGCGCACACCCTGCGCGACATTCATGGCGTGCAGAAGGGCGACAGGGTGGCGATCCTGGCGGACAACCACCCCGAGTGGATCATCACGTTCTGGGCCACGGTGAGCATCGGCGCCATCTGTGTCGGCCTCAACGGCTGGTGGCAGCGCGGCGAGATCATCTACGGCCTGGAGAACTGCGAGCCAAAGCTGCTGCTGGCCGATCGCAAACGACTGGCGCGGCTCAAGGAGGGCGACATCCCCTGCCCATTCATCTGCATCGAGGACAATTTCGCCGAACTGGAGCAGGTGCAGGCCGACGCGCTGCCGCCCGCAGACATCGCCGAGGACGATCCCGCGCTGATTCTCTACACGTCCGGCACCACGGGCCGCGCCAAGGGCGCACTGATCAGTCACCGCGGCCTGCTGACCTTTCTCTCCTCTACCGTGTTCAGCGGCTTTCGGATGATGATGATGGAGGCCGAGGCCGGCAAGACCTTCGACGCGGCCGCCCTGCCCAACTGCGGGCTGTTCTCGGCGCCGCTGTTTCACCTGTCCGGGCTGTTCACCGGGGTCATCACCAGTCTCGCCGTGGGCATGAAGACGGTCTGGACCACCGGCCGGTTCGACCCGGAGAACGTACTGCGCCTCATCGAGGCGGAGAAAGTGACCACCTGGGCTTCACTGGGCAGCATGGCCAGCCGCGTGCTCGATCATCCGGATTTCGACAAGTTCGACGTGTCCAGCGTGCAGCGCCTGGGCTCCGGCGGCGCGCCCACCTCCGAGGCCAGCCAGAAGCGCATGACCGCCGGATTCCCGGGCACGGGAGGTGCCATGGCGGTGGGCTACGGACTCACCGAGTCCACCGGGGTCGGCACACACAACTGGGGCGAACTGCTGCAGGAACACCCGGACTCGGTCGGCCGCGTGTTCCCCGGTATCGAGATGAGCATTCGCGACGAGGAAAACAAACCCCTGGCGGACGGCGAGCAGGGCGAGATCTGCATCCGCGGCAGCTGTGTCATGCTCGAATACTGGCGCAACCCGGAGGCCACCGCCGAGACCATCGCGCCCGGGCGCTGGCTGCGCACCGGCGATATCGGCTATTTCCAGGATGGCCTTTTGTATATCAACACGCGTGCCCGCGACCTGATCCTGCGCAACGCGGAGAATATCTACCCGGTCGAGGTAGAACACTGCCTCGAGGCGCATCCCGGCGTCGTCGAGGCCGCGGTGTTCGGGGTAGCGCATGCCGAGTGGGGGCAGGAGGTGAAGGCGGTCGTGGTGATCGACGAGCGCGCGGCGCCGGACACCGATGCACTGGCGCGGCACTGCGCGCAGAGGCTCGCCGCCTACAAGGTGCCGACCGTGTGGGAACTGCGCACGCAGCCGCTGCCGCGCAACGCGGCGGGAAAGATACTGAAGAACGTGCTCGCCGGGGATGCCGCCACGCTCACCGAGGAGTGACCGCGACGGGAGGTGCGTTAGTTTTGCCATGGTGCAGGTGACTGTCGCCGCTGCCGGGCGGTAGGGTTCACCGTGCACCTCCCTCCTGAAGCGCCGGGATCAGCACTCAGCCAGGGTCGATGCGGTGCACCAGCCCGGTGATCGCCCCGGCGGTGGCCAGCGTCAACTCGAACAATTCGCCGACATCGAAGAATCCGCGGTCGATCACCAGGTAGAGCACGACGGCAACGGAAAACGCAGCGTAGAAGGCGTCCTGGTGCCGGGGATAGTGGCGCAGTGCGGCGGGCCGCAGTGCAGGGGGTCGGCGGCGCAGCCACACCGGCAGGATCAGCCAGGCGGTCACACACAACAGGTAGAACAGCGGATTCAGGATTGCGGTGACGCTCCCCAGGTAGGGATAGAGCGGACTCTGCGCAGACACGCCAAGCACTTTCGCCAGGTGCAGGTTATGCAGGTTCAATTCGTCCTGCGTATTGGCCTCGATGACAACGTCCGGCGGACGAAAGTCGAGCAGGTGCTGGCCCCAGCTCGTCTCTTCGCCCAGCGCGAAGAAGCATAGGGCGGAAAACACCAGCGGCCAGCCCCAGTGCAGACGCAGTGCGCGCCGCCGCCAGGCACTGGCCGCGTAGCCCGCCATCCCACAGGCCCAGAAAAGTGCCTCCAGGTGCTCGATCAGCGCGGTCTCGCTAATGGAAGTGGCTTCGCCCGTGTTGGTCAGCACGAGTGACTGCGCGTGGAAACCCGGCAGCAGCTGACCGGCGAACACAACCAGGTAATAGACTACCAGGGGCAGCCAGAGCAGTTGTACAAGGCCCGTCCTGTCGGAGACTGCGGTGTCGGTCATTGCAACGATTCACGCCGTGGACTGCGGGGACATGTCGACGTTTATAACACTGAATCCACGGCGGCCGTTAGTGGCTGCACCGGCGCGCAGGGCGCATACAGCCCGCGCTCAGTAACCCATCAGGCGCGCGCAGCGATCGAGGTGGTAGTGCTCGTCGCCCAGGGTCTGCTGCGCGACCCGCGCGCGCTTGAGGAAAAAGCCGATCTCCTCTTCATCGGTCATGCCGATACCACCGTGCATCTGGATGGACTCGTCGGTCACCAGGCGCAGCGTCTCCGACACCTGCACCTTGGCCCGCGAGGCGCACAACGCGACGTTGTCGTCATCATCGTCGACTGCGCGCAGGGCATCGCGCACCACCGAACGGGACATCTCCAGCTCGCAGAACATCTGCGCCGCCCGGTGCTGCAGCGCCTGGAAAGTGCCTATGTAAGCGCCGAACTGCTGCCGCGTCCGCAGGTAATCCAGCGTGCGCTCAAAGGCTTCCAGGGCACAACCCAGCATCTCCGCGGCCAGGGCGATGTTGCCGCGGTCGACAACCCGCTCCAGCAGTGCGCCACCCCCGTGCAGCGGACCAAGCAGCGCGCCGGCTTCCACGCGGACGTCATCGAAGCTGACCTCGGCCATGTTGCGGCTATCGACCATGATGCGCCGCTGCGCGCTGACACCCGGCGCGGCGGCGTCGACAAGGAAGAGGGAAATACCGTCGGACGCCTCCCCGGCCGGCGCGGTCCTCGCAGCGACAATGAATCTGTCGGCGCAGT
>JAWVYG010000486.1:0-3431 GCA_033722815.1 Halioglobus sp. | reverse complement strand
TACCGTAACCTGAGGCTCAACAGCGACATACCGGACGTGGCGCCGCTGTCGCTGTACGTGCACGTGCCGTTTTGCCGCGATATCTGCTACTACTGCGCGTGCAACAAGATCGTCACCCGCGACAAGGCCGCGGGAACCAAGTACCTCGATTACCTCGAGAAAGAAGTGGCCCTGCAGGGCGGCCTGGGACTGAACCGCCGCCCCATCACGCAGCTGCACTGGGGTGGCGGCACGCCGACGTTTCTCGAGGACGCAGAACTGACGCGGCTGATGCACCTGCTGGCGAGCCACTTTCACCTGGTAGACAGCGGCGACCGGGAGTACTCCGTGGAGATCGATCCGCGCCGTATCACGTCGGACACAATAGCACTCCTGAAGGGGCTGGGATTCAACCGCATCAGCCTCGGCATCCAGGACTTCGATCCCCTGGTGCAGAAATCCATCAACCGCATCCAGAGCTACGAGATGGTCGCCGGGTTGGTCGGCACGATTCGCTCACTGGATTTCAGTTCGCTGAGCTTCGACCTGATCTACGGGCTGCCGCACCAGGACGAAGATTCGATCGTCGAGACGATGCGCAAGGTGCTCTCGCTCGGCCCGGACCGCATCGCCTGCTACAACTACGCGCACCTGCCGACACGCTTCAGCAGCCAGCGGGCCATCGATCGCCTCACCCTGCCCGACCCGGAGGCCAAACTGCGCCTGCACGCCCTGATCGCCGCCACGCTGGAAGACGCGGGCTACATCCACATCGGCATGGACCATTTTGTGAAGCCGCAGGACGAGCTGGCCAGGGCGCAGCGGACCGGGCGACTGCAGCGCAACTTCCAGGGCTACTCCCTGCGCAAGGCCGAGGACCTGCTCGGGCTGGGGGTTTCGGCGATCAGCCAGATGGGCGATTTCTACCTCCAGAACGAACGCGAGATACCGGCCTACTACGCCCGGCTCGATGCGAACGAGCCGGCCCTGACCAAGGGCTATAGAATGACGGCGGAAGACAAACTACGGCGCCATGTCATCATGTCGCTGGCCTGCCAGCTGCAGCTGGATATCGACGATTGCGAGGCGCGCTTCGATATCCGCTTCGACGAGCATTTCGCGGCCGCGCTGCCGCAGCTGGACGCCATGCAGGAAGACGGTCTGGTGCAGCGCGATGGGAGCAGATTGCGCATCACACCGGCGGGCCGGCCCTTTATCCGCAACATCTGTATGCTTTTTGACGCCTACCTGGATACCGCCCCGCGCTGTGAAGCGGCGCCCCGCTACTCCGCCACCATATAGGGCATGGCCAAATACAGTTTATTGGCAAAATAGCGTATACTTTTCAGACTATTAGTCAGGAAAGTCGCTATGAGCATCCGCGTGACCCAGGCCGACGAGGACAACGGCTTCAAGCCCTGTGCGCACGATTACCAGGTGAACTGCGGCAATTGCCGCCTCAACAGCATCTGCCTGCCCCTGGCGCTGGAAAGCGATGATATCAAGCAGCTGGACGAGATCATCCAGCGCAGCAAACCGCTGCAGAAGGGCCAGTTCCTGTACCGCGAGGGGGACGATTTCCAGTCCGTGTTCGCGGTCCGCTCGGGGACCCTGAAGGCCTTCCGCACCACGGACGACGGCCGCGAGCAGGTGACGGGCTTCTACTTCCCCGGCGAAATCCTCGGCATGGACGGCATCAGCAAGAATATCCACGCCTCCTCCGCCCGCGCGCTCGAAACCGCCGCCATCTGTGAAATCCCCTTCACTTCGCTGGAAAAACTCAGCTCCGTCATGCCCAACCTGCAGCGCCACTTCTTCCAGCTCATGAGCCGCGAGATCACCGCTGATCAGTTATTGATCACCCTCCTGAGCAAGAACTCGGCCGAGGAGCGCGTCGCCTCCCTCATGCTGAGCATCTCCTCGCGCAACGCGCGCCGCAAGTTGAGCGCGACCAAGTTCCGCCTGCCCATGTCGCGCGTCGATATCGGCAACTACCTCGGGCTGACCGTAGAGACGGTCAGCCGCGTCTTCAGTCGCATGCAGAAGCTCGAGCTGCTGCAGGTCGACAACAAGGAAATCGAGATCCTCGACATCGAGGGCGTGCGCAGCCTCGCCAATATCAGCCAGTAAATCAATGGTTTCGCCGCGCGCTTTGATGCACATCAAGGCCCGCTACCCCCTGCCTCTCTAATATGTGCGGCGGACGTGGCTAGGGGCAGCCTTGCAAAGACTACCGGCCGGATTTCCCGCGAAATATCGGCAACTATTCGCCCTGATTTTTTCAGGGTTTTTGTCCGCAAATTTCACAGTACAACCACCCGCCACACGCACGTGGCAAAGGAGAAGTGGGCCACATGATTCATCACGGTTTGGGACTACTCGTCAGACCCGCGCAGCAGTGGCAGAAGATCGCCGACCTCCCCGAAAGCAGCATGAAAATGCTGGCCATCTACCCCTGCCTCATGGCCATCCTCCCCGCAGTCGCCTGGTATTACGGCACCACCGCGGTGGGCTGGACCGTCGGCGACGGCGATGCCATCAAGCTCACCGCCGAGAGCGCCCTGGTGATCTGTATCCTGTTCTACTTCGGCATGGTGGCCTGCGTCGCTGTCATCGGCTACTTCATTCACTGGATGGCACAGACCTACGGCGCAGAGTCGAGCATCCTGAAAGGCGTCGTCATCACCGCCTTCACCGCCACGCCGCTGTTCCTCGCGGGCCTCATCGGGTTCAAGCCCGTCCTGTGGCTGGACATGCTGGTGGGTGTCGCCGCGGTCAGCTGGGCGGTGTACCTCATGTACCTGGGCATCCCCATCGTCATGAACATACCGAAGGAGCGCGGCTTCCTGTTCTCCAGCGCCGTACTGGCGATCGCGCTGGTCATACTGATCTGCCTGATGGTTACATCCGTGATCCTGTGGGAGTACGGCGCCGCACCGGCATTTACCGACTAGCAGGTAATGGAAAAACCTAAAACTGATTATCCGACTGGAAACAAGCAATGAGTGAACTAAATCCGGCACTGGAACACCCCACCTACAACTACAAGGTGGTGCGTCAGTTTGCAATCATGACCGTGGTCTGGGGTATCGTCGGCATGCTAGTGGGCGTGCTGATCGCCGCGCAAATGGCGTGGCCCGCCCTGAACTTCGACATACAGTACCTGCACTTCGGGCGCCTGCGCCCGCTGCACACCAACGCGGTCATCTTCGCCTTCGGTGGCTCCGCGCTATTCGCCACGTCCTATTACATCGTACAGCGCACCTGCCAGGCCAGGCTGATTTCCGATGGACTGGCGGCGTTCACGTTCTGGGGCTGGCAGCTGGTCATCGTCGCAGCCGCCGTGACACTGCCGCTGGGCCTGACCAGCGGCAAGGAATACGCGGAGCTGGAATGGCCCATCGATATTCTCATTGCGGTGGTCTGGGTGTCCTACGCGATCGTGTTTTTCG
>JAWVYG010000485.1:0-3437 GCA_033722815.1 Halioglobus sp. | reverse complement strand
GGTCGGGCAGCACGCCATCGTAGATCTCCACCTGAACACCTGCTTCCTCCAGGGCCTGCTGGAGCGGCGCGATGACGCCTACCTCGCGCAGGACCTTGTCGGTGACCAGCAGCACGCGCCCGAAACCCAGTGTGGCGACCTGGCGGCACAACTGCAGCGCGGAGCCCGGCCCCTGCAGGACCATGGGTGAGCGAAAGGGCAGGATACGGCTCAGGAACATGATGAGGAATGCCCTGAATCTGTAGTAAAGAACCATAACAATACCCTGCTGGTAAGCGAACGGGGCTAATGATAAGCCGCCGGTGGAGTCTGTGGCCAGCCCGCCGGCGACCCGTTTGCGCCCCCGGGAAGCTTGCGCCGCGCGGCCGCGTTCGCCGGGGATCGAGGAAGCGCTAGCCGGATTTGCGACGGCCGCCGGGGAGCGGGTGTTTGGCGCGCCACTTGCGCACGCTGGGCAACGCCTTTATCTGGCGCTTGCGGATCGCCTTTTCCAGGTTCTCGTTGACGAAGCGCGTCATGGCCGCGGTCACCTGCCTGGCCATGGTGTTGCCCTCGGTGGTGGTCGACATGACCATCAGGTGGGGATTCAGGGGGTCCAGCGGCAGCTCCTCGGTGCCGCGCCTGAGCGTCACCAGCCGGGTAGTGACCGGCAGGTCCTTTTTGCGCTCCACGCCGAACTTCTGCATGCGCCGCTTCGCCAGGTGGCGGTGTTCTTCCTCGTGGCGGCGCGCGGAGACCAGGAAATCGTCGTTGTGAATGATGCTGAGGACCGGGATGTCGTACTCCTCGATGATGTCCAGCGCCTTCAGGTGGCGCTGCTGGTATTCCACCGGGTCGTGCAGCGCGTCGTTGACTTCCTTGAACAGGCCGAACAGAGACGCCCGCTTGAGCAGGCGGCTGCCCACCAGGCGCAGCACGAAGGGACTGTTGATGTTCAGCATGCGCTGCTGCACGGTCTTGTTGTTGAGGAACTGCCGCAGCAGGATATTGAAGTTGCCCACCAGCGGTTTGGCCACCGGGGTCTTGAGGAAACGACCGAGGGAGGACAGCCGGTCGTCGTCATGTACGCGGGAATCCTCGCACAGGAACAGGTCGCCGTTGTTCGAATCGTAGACCTGGGGGTGGCCGGTGTAGTCCAGCGCCTCCTTGTGACGGTAGTGACGCAGCACGTTGGCGATATTGGCGCCGGCGTGGCCGCCGTCCGAGGGGGCCCACGTGGCCAGGAACACGATGCCCGAGGAGCGCATGGCGTCGACCAGTTTCCTGTCCTGTTCCTTCAGCTGTTTGTAGGGCTTGATCGGGGCGTCGTAATCGTCGAGCAGGGAGAGCAAGAGGTGATCGATGATGACCCCGGCGATGGAGTGCCCGGCGATCGGCACCGGCCGGCCCTGGTTCCAGATCTTCAACATCGCCTTGCGCAGGACGCGGGCGTAGTGGGGGAATATCTGCCCCTCGGGCAGCGTCTTGGCGAAACTGCCGCGGTGCAGCGCCGAAACGGTCCATGCGCTGGGCAGGCGGATCAGGAAGCTGGTGAAACTGAACAGGCCCATGAAGCCGTGCATCAGCAGGATATGCGGGCCCTGTTTCTCCTCGCCCTGGCGCGTCTCGGCCTTGTTCTCGCGCACCTCGCCGTTCTCGGAGTACTGGAACAGTGTCTCCTCGAAGTGCAGTGAGTTTTCGTCGGCGAATATCAGCACGCGCCGCGCGATCTCGGGCGATGCACGCAACATGCGCAGCGGCGTCTCGAGGACGGTCTGTTCGAAATCGGTGGTCTCCTCCATCTCCAGCCTGCCCAGGGCGCGCAGCTTGTGCGTGCCGGAGACGATCAGGGAGATGCACTCGGCGCTCACGATGACACCGCGGTTCAGGGCCACGCGAATGGCGCCCTTCTCGCGCCTGATCACGCTGGCGCCCGGCTCGGTGTCGCGCAGTTCGGGCAGGTAGGGGGTGAGTGCGCCGAGCGCGCCGTCCTTGCCGATGCCGCTGATGAGGTAGTGGAACTCCATGTTCTCGCCAAGCTTGTGCTGGATATCGCGCTGGTAGCGCTCTGCCTCGCGGCGCGCCAGGCGCATGGCGAGCGTGCGGTTCTTCGCGGACAGGGCGCGCCGTACCTCGTGCAGGTCGATCGGTTGGGTCATGCGCTGGCGCATCTCCTCCAGCAGGTCCGACTCGTCGGCATTGTCGCGGAGCTTCAGTTCCCGGGCGATGCTGCGCAGGCCGCGGTGTACGATGAGCTTGCGCACCAGTGGCCGCAGGAAATCCGCCACCAGTCCGTCCTCAGGGCTCTCCCACTTGCCTTCCCCCGAGGAGTCCTCGATGAAGAAGAAGCGCACATGCGCGGCCCAGTCGACGCGCGAGTGCAGCTTGTCGACCATGGCCTGGTACTGTGCCTTGAGGGTGTTGCCGCCGCCCACGGCAACCGTGAAGTAGGTTCGCTTGTACTGGCCCCAGGCCGAAAAGCGCTCGCGCTCACGCCAGGCGATGTAGCGCTTTTCGAAGATGCTCGCCGCGTGGTCCGCGGCATGGGGCAGGTCGGACGAGATGCTGACGCGCAGCCCGGAGGCTTCCTCGATGCGCACTGAGCGCCGTGATTGCGGTGAAAAGCCCAATCTGCGCTGGGTTCGGCCCAGCCTCGCCTGGACCTTCTGACCTAGGGCCATGTCGCCCATGCCCGTCCCCTTTGGTGTGTCTTTCTTGCTCATTTGACCGTCCGAAATCTCTCTTCCGGTATCTTTTCATTAACGCAGATCAGATTAGAGTCCGCACACTAATTTTCCCGAGTCGGGCGCCAGTTCTCAAACCGGCACGCCCGCTAGCAATCCCTGTCCGGCAGCGCCGCGATCCAGTCCTTGACGAGCTGTACACCCTCCGTGTGAATGATGCTGCGGCCGATCTCCGGCATACGTACATCGGTGTCGTTGGAATCCATGCGGAAGGTCAGGATCGAGGCAGCCGGGTCGCCCGGTACGATGACATGTTTCAGTCCGCCAGAGCCCGCGCCGGCCGCCACCGGCGGCTTGCACTCCCCGTACTCGAAGCCGAACTCGCGGGTGTACTCCAGGTAGAGTCCCGAGCTGCTGCCGGCGCCCGCGGGTGAATGGCAGTGTGCGCAGTTGATATCCAGGTAGCCGCGCGCGCGGGCGTCGAGATCGGCCGTGGTATCGCCCCACAGCGGGATGGTGTCGATCCCTGACGTAGCGGCCGGTGCGCCGGTGAGAATACCGGCCGCCGCCCAGTGTTCCAGCTGGTTCGCCGCACCGGTGCCATACGCGTAGTCCTTGTTCAGCGATCGCGCCGTGGGGCCGATGGGCAGCAACTCCGACTCACCGTGGCAGTTGGCGCAGTTGGCGGTGTTGGGGATGATGTACTCTGTCGTTCTCGACTCGCCCTCGGTACCTATCCAGCTGACCAACTGGCTGCCCCCCGTCTCGGCCAGT
>JAWVYG010000484.1:0-3459 GCA_033722815.1 Halioglobus sp. | reverse complement strand
GCACGGTTACTGGAATGTTGCCAGCAGTTCCTGGGGGGGCGCCAATGCCCGCACGGGCGACATTCGCCGCTCCGGCGGCTCCCACGTGATCGAGTGGCTCAGGGCCTGGGAGCGTGACAACGGCCCGTTTTGTGAAGCGGCTTACTGGAATATGGCGAAGAAGTACCGCAAGCCGCCGTTCTTTTTCGTCGACAAGGACTGGATTCTGCAGTTTCCGCAGCCGGCGGACGTATTGCGCGAGAACGAACGCGTGGTCGCGGCCCGTGGCGGGCGCACGGTGTTCTACGATACGGCCACCTTCAGGCATTACTCGGACTGCCTGCAGAAGGTCTACCTGCGATACTGGTTGCAGCACCCGGCGCAGACGCTGGAGGGCGCGTGGAAATCCTACCTGGTGTTCTGGTTGCCCGTGCGCGAATTCGCCGTGCGCAACCCGATACCGATCGCGCCGGTAGACTACCAGCAGGCGGACCACCCAACCCCGCTCGTCTGGCTGCGGCAGGCCATGCGCGAGCTGGTCGCCAACGAGTACCGCAGCGCCTGGCTGGATCTCGACAAGTGGCCCACGCCCTACTCCTACGAGCAGGCCTGGGTGCGGGTGGTGCCGGCGCTGCCAATGGTGATGCATGCCGTGAACCTGGTGGTGGCGCACGCGGCGCTGGCGGTGTTCCTCTACCTGCTGCTGTTCCGCTTCGGCACGCTGCGGCGCGGCACGGGTTGGGAGCTCAGTTTCCCGGTTCTGGCGATCGCCTACGTGGCGACCCTGACCAGCCTGGTGGAGTGGGGCGAGAACATGCGTTTCCGGCTGGAGGTGGAACCCCTCATCTGGACGTTCTCGGTGGTATCGCTTTACACCCTGTGGCGCTACCTGCGCAGGCGTGCGGCCGGCGGCGGCCCGTCCCCGCGGCCACGGGGCTGAACCGGCCCGGGTACTGTGCGCTGGATCGCAAAAAACTGCCCCGGCGGTAAAATATAAGCTGCTGAATTTACGCAGGATTGCGTGAATGCGATAACATTCGTCAGGATCGGCCGCAGCGCCCGTCCTGCACCCACCCGGAGAGTGAAAAATGGCAAAGATTGCCATAATAATACCGGCCTACAACGAAGAACAAACCATCGTCGAAACGGTCCGCGAATTCCACGCCGAGCTGGCCGACGCCACTTTCGTGGTCGTCAATAACGCCTCGACGGACCGCACCGCTGAGGTGGCGCGCGAGATACTCGACGAACTCGGTGCCCAGGGCATGGTCATCGAGGAGCCGCGCAAGGGTAAGGGCAACGCCGTGCGCCGCGGCTTTCATGCCGTCGACGCGGATATCTACGTGATGACGGACGCGGACCAGACCTATCCCGCGAGCCAGGTTCACGCACTGATCGAGCCGGTAGCCTACGGCGCGGCGGACATGGTCGTCGGCGACCGGATCTCGGGCGGCCACTACCGCAGCGAGAACAAGCGCAGCTTCCACAATTTCGGCAACGGCCTGGTGCGCTCGCTCATCAATACGATCTTCAACGCCGGCCTGGCTGACGTCATGAGCGGTTATCGGGTGCTGAGCCGCAATTTCGTGCGCAACTATCCCATCCTGGTCGAGGGCTTCCAGATCGAGACCGACATGACGCTCCACGCGCTCGACAAGCGTTTCCGTGTGCGCGAGATTCCCGTCGACTATCGCGACCGCCCGGAGGGCAGTGAGTCGAAGCTCAACACTTTCGTCGATGGCGGCCGGGTGCTGATGACGATCGTGCGGATCTTCCGCCAGTATCGGCCGCTGGCCTTTTTCGGCGCCGCTGCGCTCGTGCTGCTGCTCTGCGCGCTGATCGCGGGTGTGCCGGTACTGGAGGACTGGCTGCGGCACCGTTACATCTACCACGTTCCCCTGGCAATCCTGGCCACCGGGCTCACCCTGCTCGCCGGCCTGTCGCTGTCGCTGGGACTCATCCTCGACTCCATCGTGTACCAGCACAAGATGAACTTCGAGCGCGGTATGCGCCCGGACAGCGAGAGCTAGATGCGCCTCGCAGCCCCGTTGCCATGGCGCTACCCGATGCCGGACCGGTCCGGCATCCCGGCGGCTGAGCGCAGCTAGTGGGTGCCGTCGAAATGCAGGCGTCTGATGTTGAAACGGCTAGCAATTGGGGGCAGGTGCTCGCCTTTGCGCTGGTCGGCAGTATCGGCTTCATCGTGGACGCCGGCCTGCTTACGTTGCTGTCACAGAAGTTTGGCCTCGGCCTCTATGTCTCGCGACTCTTCTCCTTTACCTGCGCCACGCTGGTGACGTGGTTGATCAACCGCGTCTACACCTTTCGCCACCTGACCCGCGGTGGCGCTGTGCACTACTCGGAATACCTGCGCTACGTCGTGGTACAGGTGACCGCGGCCTTTGCGAACCTCGCCGTCTTCGTGCTCGTCATCGAACAATTCCCCGCCACGGCAGATTACCCGGTGCTGCCGCTGGCCGTCGGTGCGGTGTTCGGCATGGTGATCAACTTTCTCGGTGCCAGGTACTGGGTCTATCCCGCCGCGGAGGCCGAGCTTTGAGCGAGTACACCGGTACAGACAATCTCGAGGTAATGCAGGAGGCGGTCAACTACAACCGTTTCCTGTGCGAGCTGATTGCCCGTCACGCCGGATCCGCCAGCCGGGTGCTGGATTTTGGTGCCGGTATCGGGACGTTCTCAGCCAGGGTGAAGGAGCAGGGTTTCGACGTAACCTGCCTCGAGGTCGACGCCGGCCAGGCCGAGCTGCTGCAGACGCAGGGCTTTGAAGTGCTGACCTCACTGGACGATTGCGAGGACGGCACATTCGATTACGTGTACTCGCTCAATGTACTGGAGCACATCGAGGATGATGCCGCCGCGGTGCGGCAACTCTACCGGGTGCTCAGGCCGGGGGCGACGGCGCTCATCTATGTCCCCGCGCTCGAGATCCTGTTCAGCAGCATGGATGAGAAAGTGGGGCACTTCCGCCGTTATTCCCGCCCGTCCCTGTCGCGCCTTCTGCTGGATGCGGGCTTCGAACTGCGCACCTGTCGCTACTGCGACAGTCTCGGCTTTCCCGCGACCCTGCTGTACAAGTGGTTCGGTAGCGATAAGGGTGGCATCTCCAAACTGCCGGTGGTCCTGTACGATCGCGTCGCCTTTCCCGTCAGCCGCCTGCTGGATGCACTGTTTGGCGCGCTGCTGGGTAAGAACGTCTACGCCGTTGTAGCCAAACCGGACGCCGGCGCGACCGGTGCGGCCGGCAGCGAGTGAGCGGTGCGCGACCCGCACCGGGGCGGGATGCGATGATCGTCGAGACTGCCGCCTTGCGCTACGCCATCGCGTTTGCCCCCACGCTGGCGTTCGCCACCATCTTCTTTTTCGACGCGTTGTTCCTCGACCAGTCCATCGTGCACGGTGACTCCATCGTGCACGGGCTCTCGGTGTTCGATTATCACGCCGGCGTGCTGGCCGGCGACG
>JAWVYG010000483.1:0-3460 GCA_033722815.1 Halioglobus sp. | reverse complement strand
GGAGGAGATCGTCGAGAGCACTGTACAGCCGCGCAAGGAGTACGTGCCGGGGCACCCGATGGCGGATGAAGAGGGCTATATCTACCGCGCCAGCATCAATTCCGTGGAAGAGATGGCCAACATGATTTCAGCGTCGCGCTCCTACCAGAGCAGCGTGGAGGCGATGAACACGACCAAGCAGCTGATCATGCGCACCCTGAGCATGGGTAGCTAGCTAGAGGACACCGGGAGTAACTGAACGTGGATCCGACGACGAGCCTGCAAGAACTGTTTCCCTCCACGGCGCCCACGGCGGCGGCGTCCTCGCCATCCGAGCTGGGCCAGGAGGACTTCCTGGAGCTGATGGTGGCGCAGCTGGAGAACCAGGACCCCACGAAGCCGATGGATAACTTCCAGTTCCTGTCGCAGATCGCGCAGTTCGGCACGGTGGAAGGTATCCAGGGCATCCAGCAGGGCTTCGAGGAGTTGTCCGCGACGCTCTACGCGAACCAGACGCTGCAGGCTGCCGGCCTGGTGGGCAGCAAGGTTATGACCGAATCGAATATCGGGGTGCTGGCCGCGGATGAGGTGTTCGACGCCAGCGTCGACGTGCCGGCCAACAACGCCGGCGTCACGCTCTACATACAGGACATGGCCGGGCGGCTGGTGCACTCGAGGGATCTGGGCGTGCTGCCGCCGGGCGAGGTGAAGGTGCAGTGGGACGGGCTGGATGCCGCGGGCAACCCCGCCCTGCCCGGCCAGTACCGCGTGAGTGCCGAGGCCACGGTGGCCGGGCAACCGCTGGCGGCACCTGTCTACACCCACGCAGTGGTTGAATCGGTCACCGTGGACCGGGCGAACGGCGGCGTCACGCTGAATCTCGCCGGGGGCGACCAGGTCGGCCTGCCCCAGGTGAAAAGCTTTTTGTAACTGAATAACAACGTCAGGCAGGAGAAGGACCATGGCATTTGATACCGCAGTATCCGGGATTAACGCAGCAACCGCGGACCTGGGCGTGATCGGCAACAACATCGCGAACAGTTCGACAACCGGTTTCAAGACCTCGAGGGCAGAGTTTGCCGATGTGTATGCCACCAGCCTGCTGGGCTCCGGCGGCAACGCGATCGGTAAGGGCGTCAGCCTCTCCGCCGTCACCCAGGAATTCACCCAGGGCAACATCAGCTTTACCAACAACGCCCTGGACCTCGCGATCAACGGCAACGGCTTCTTCCTGCTCAGCGACGATGGCGCGTCGATCTACACCCGCGCCGGCAACTTCCAGGTAGACCGCGAGGGTTTCCTGGTAACCAACCAGGGCCACCGTCTGCAGGCGTTCCAGGTGAACAGTAACGGCGAGATCAACGGCCAGGCCGGCGACCTGCAGCTCGACACGTCCCTGATCGACCCCGGCGCCACCGGGCTGGCGACCATTATCGCCAACCTCGATTCGCGCGAGGTGCCGCCACCGATTCCCTACGGCGGACCCTTCGATGCCTTTGCCGTACCGCCGACCGTGCCTGACCCCGATTCCTACAACGCCACCACCAGCGCGACGATCTACGACAGCCTGGGCAACGCCCACATCATGAGCATGTACTTCGTCAAGACGGCGACCGCGAATGAATGGGAAGTGCACACCATGGTCGACGGCGTCACCACCTCGGGCCCCGACACGATTACCTTCCAGTCCAACGGCCAGTTCGACCCGGCAACCCTGCCCATCGAACTCAATGTCACCGGCTGGAACCCGCTGAACCAGTCCGGTTTGCCGACGGGAGCGAACGTGCAGGACTTCACTATATCGCTGTCGCAGTTCACCCAGTTCGGCTCGGATTTTTCCGTGAGCAGCATCCTGCAGGACGGCTTCACCACCGGCCAGCTGCTGGGTCTGGATATCGATGACAGCGGCATGGTCTTCGCCCGCTACACCAACGGCCAGGCCCGGGCACTGGGCCAGGTCGCGCTGGCCGGCTTCTCCAACCCCAATGGCCTGCAACCGCTGGGCGACACCAACTGGGCGGAGACCTTCTCCTCCGGTGCCGCCACGCTGAGCTCGCCGGGGAGTTCCGGGCTGGGCGTATTGCAGTCCGGTGCGCTGGAGGGCTCCAACGTGGATATCACACAGCAGCTGGTCAACATGATCATCGCGCAGCGCAACTTCCAGGCGAACGCGCAGGTGATCCAGACCGAGGACACCGTCACGCAAACCGTGATCAACCTGCGTTAAGTTGAACGGGCCCGCTAGATGGATCACCTGGTTTACATCTCCGCCTCCGGTGCCAACGACACGATGCTGGCGCAGGCGGTCAATACCCACAACCTGGCCAACGCATCGACCACTGGCTTTCGCGCCGACCTGTTGTCGGCGCAGAGCGCCTATCTCACAGGCTCTCACGTGGAGAGCCGCGCCTACGCGTCTGCGAATAACACCGGCATCGATTTCGACCAGGGCGTGATCAACGCCACCGGCCGCGACCTCGACGTCGCCGTCAACGGCCAGGGCTGGCTGGCGGTACAGGCGGACGACGGCACCGAGGCGCTGAGCCGCCGCGGCGACCTGCGTGTCACCACGCTGGGGCAGCTGGTCGATGGCACCGGCAAGCCGGTCATAGGCAACTCGGGCCCCGTGGCCATCCCGCCGTTCTCTGAAATTTCCATCGGCTCCGATGGCACGGTGTCCATCGTGCCGCTGGGCGAAGACCCGAACACCCTGGCGGTGGTGGACCGCATCAAGCTGGTCAACCCGGACGTGGAGACGCTGTACAAGGGCGCCGACGGCCTGGTGCGGGTGCAGGACGGTGAGATCGCGCCGCCCGACGCCGCCGTCACGCTGGTCAGTGCGTCGCTGGAGTCGAGCAACGTCAATACCGTGGGTTCGATGGTCTACATGATCGAGCTCGCGCGACAGTTCGAGCAGCACGTGAAGATGATGAAAGTTGCAGAGCAGCTGGATGCCGCGTCTTCGCAGCTGATGAAGATGACTTGAGGGACTGAACGATGAACCAGGCACTGTGGATCGCCAAGACCGGGCTGGACGCGCAGCAGACCAAGATGTCGAACATCGCCAACAACCTGGCGAACGCCGGCACCACCGGTTACAAGAGCAGCCGGGCGATTTTCGCCGACCTGCTGTACCAGAACGTGCGCCAGGTGGGAGCGCAATCCTCACAGGACACCGAGTTGCCCTCGGGCCTCATGGTCGGCACCGGTGTGCGCACCGTGGCGACGGAGCGCCTGTTCACCCAGGGCAACCTGCAAAAAACCGACAACAACTTCGACATGGGCATCCAGGGTCGCGGCTTCTTCCAGATTCTCATGCCCGACGGCTCCCAGGCCTATACCCGCGACGGCGCCTTCCAGCTCAGCGACCAGGGCGAGCTGGTGACCGCGTCGGGCTTTTCCCTGCAGCCTTCGATCACCATCCCCGAGAACGCGGTGTCCGTGACGATCGGCGGTGACGGCACCGTGTCCGTGCGCCTGC
>JAWVYG010000482.1:0-3472 GCA_033722815.1 Halioglobus sp. | reverse complement strand
TGCGCGGCGCCGCGTCGGCCGTTTACGGTTCGGATGCGCTGGCCGGGGTGATCAATATCGTCACGCGTCGCCCCGCCACCGGCTACCGTGAATCGCTCTCCGTGGAGCTGGGCGAAGACGACTACCAGCAATTCAGCGTCAGCGCCCTGGGCCGCGAGGGTGTCTTCGACTACACAGTGGAAATCGCGACCCGCGACGACGGCGAGCCTGTCCCGGGCAGTGCGCGCGACAGCGACAGCGCCAACCTGCGCCTGGGCTGGCAGCCCGATGAGCGCCACGACCTCACATTCAATTTTCGCTACCTCGAGGGGGATCGCAGCTCCTATCCCGAGCAGAGCGGTGGACCGGAATTCGCGGCGATCGACGCGCTGGACGAGGCGCACTACGAGGACCAGGTGCTCGGCATTACCTGGGACCTGCAGGTGTCCCCGGGGTGGCGCAGCCGCCTGTCGCTGACGCGCTTCGATCACGAGGAGGACTACACGTCGCCGGGAATCGTTCCCTTCGACGCGGTGCCGCCCAATGCCGCTGCGACCGACTTCACCCGCGACCAGCTGCAGTGGGTGAACAGTATCGAGCCCGCGCCCGGATACCGGCTGGATGTGGGGGCGGATTACCGCGACGAACAGGGCGACAGCAGCGGTTACCTCGAGTTCTCCGGCAACCGCCTGGCTACCGATTTCGAGCTTGACCGCGACGTCGCGGGTGCCTTTGCCGCCCTGTCTGCGCGCCCGCTGGACGGGCTGTTGCTTAACGGCGGCGTGCGCTACGACGACCCGGATGGGTTCGATGGGGAGGTGTCCTGGAGTGTCGGTGCGAAAGTCGAAGCCGGGGCGGGCTTCACCCTGTCGGCCAACCTGGCCGAGGCGTTCAAGCTGCCGAGCTTCTTTGCGCTGGGCAACGCGCTTGTCGGCAATCCCGCGCTGCAGCCGGAGTACTCCGTTAGCTGGGACGCCGGCGTGGCATGGCGCGGCGGGAGCGGCATGCTGCTCGCGGCAACGTGGTTCGCCAATGAGTTCGAGGACCTGGTGGATTTCGACAGCACCTTGTTCAAGAACGTGAATCGCGGCCGGGTCGAGACCAGCGGTGTGGAGCTGGAGGCGCTGCTGCCCCTGGCGGCAGACCTGGCGCTGCGCGCCAACGGCACCTGGACGGACATCGACGTGGGCGGGCAGGACACGGTTCTGACCGGGCGTCCCGAGTGGAGCGCGGGCATGGTGGCGGACTGGCGCCTGTCCCCCGCGTGGCAGCTGGCGCTGGACTACCGCTTCTCCGGCAGGCAGTGGGCTGCGTCACGCTACACGGGCGCTGAACAGACGCTGAAACTGGATGCCTACCACCGGGTGGACTCGGTGCTGCACTGGACACCGACGGCGCGCTGGCGATTGCAGCTGTCAGTGGATAACCTGCTCGACGAAAACTACGAGACGGCGGTCGGTTTCCCGGCGCCCGGGCGCGGAGTCCGCGTCGGTATCACCTTCTCGCCCTGAGCGGAGTCCTCGACGTGGAGCAGCGGGACAAGGTGTTGTTCGGCGGCCTGCTGCGGCACGGCCAGGCGCCGGCACGGGAATTTGCGCTGGCAGCCGGCCCAGCCTGCCGTATAATCCGCCCTGTGATCCCGCAATCGGAACTTCCGCCGCGATGACGCTGCTTGTCATCTACCTGTTTATCGCCATCGGCGTGTCTTTCATGTGCTCGATACTCGAGGCCGTGCTGCTGTCGGTGACGCCGGGCTTTGTCGAGAGCCAGATCGACCAGAAACCGCGTGGGGCGAAGGCGCTCAAGGGTGTGAAGGACAATCTCGAAGAGTCCATCTCCGCCATCCTGATCCTCAACACATTCGCCCACACCATGGGCGCGGCCGGCGTCGGCGCCCAGGCGGCCAAGGTGTTCGGCGCGCGCTGGGAGACACTGATCGCCGTCCTGCTCACCCTCGCGATACTGTATTTCTCCGAGATCATACCGAAGACGCTCGGCGCGACCTTCTGGAAGCAGCTGGCCCTGCCCGCCGCCCAGGTCATCAAGTGGCTGGTGACGCTCCTCTATCCGCTGGTGTGGTTGTCGGGGCACCTGACGGCGCTGTTCTCCAAGGAGGACAAGTCCGCCGCCATCAGCCGCGAGGAGCTGGCCGCGCTGGCCAAGCTCGGGGCGCGCCACGGCTCGCTGGGCCCGCAGGAGAGCCAGCTCATGGAGAACATCCTGCAGCTGCGCCATACCCGCACCGAAGCGATCCTCACCCCGCGCACCGTGGTCAGCGCGCTGGCGGCGCGGCTAACGGTGAGCCAGGCGCTGGAGCAGCTGGACGAAATGCGCTTCACGCGGCTGCCGGTCTACGAGGAGGACCTCGATACCGTGATCGGTATGGTGCTGCGTCCGCAGCTGCTGATCGCCGAGCGCAATGACGGTGGCGAGCATCCCCTGACCGATTATATCCACGACATCTACCGCGTATCCGGGGATCTGCCCGTGCTGCGCCTGCTCGACCTGTTCATCAAGCGGCGCGAGCACCTGTTCCTGGTGGAGGACCAGTACGGCCAGACCGCCGGTATCGTCACGCTGGAGGATGCGGTGGAGACCCTGCTGGGGCGCGAGATCATGGATGAGAGCGACGAGGTTGCCGACATGCAGGAGCTGGCGCGCACGCGCTACCGCGGGCGTCTGCGCGAGAGCCGCGAGGACTAGGTGCGCGGCACGCGCAGCGACAGCAGCCGTGGACCGTCGACGAACTGCCCTGATTACGGATGAGGAGACCAGCTTCAAGAAATGGTTGCTGCGGCTGTTGGTAGCCGTCCTGTGGATTGCCAGTATCGATTTTTTCTATGGCACGGGCGCCCTGGTCGGCCAGTTCAACCTGGGCATGGCGGAGGGTTCCATGGCCCGCGCAGCCAGGGTCTGGATGGTGCTGTCGGGTGACTTCGTGCCCTGCGCGGGCGCGCCGCCCCTGACCTGCGGTTTCCGGGATACCACCGCGCGGGTGGAGGTGGATTGTGCCGACTACCAGGGGCAGGGCGCCGCCGTGCTGATGACCTTCGGCCAGTCCAACAGCGCCAACGCGGGCCGGGACCGCTATTTTCCCGTCGGCCCGGTGGCCAACTTCAATATCCACGACGGCAGGTGCTACCGCGCCGAGGACCCGCTGCTGGGCCCGGACGGGCCTGGAGGCTCGGTCTGGGGCGTGCTCGCCGACAAGCTGATCGCGGCGGGGCACTACGACCGGGTGTTGCTGGTTCCCTTCGGTATCGGCGGCTCCGCCCTGGCCGAGTGGCAGAACGGCGCCTACCTGCATCCCATTTTGCAGCGCGCGACGCGGGCGGTACGCGACGCGGATATCGTGCCGACCCACGTGCTGTGGCACCAGGGGGAGGCCGACGCGGACGATGCGACGCCGGAGGCGGAATACTTCGCCATGTTCGAATCGCTGGTTGCCCTGCTGCGGGAGTATGGCATCGCGGCGCCGGTATACCCCGCCGTG
>JAWVYG010000481.1:0-3473 GCA_033722815.1 Halioglobus sp. | reverse complement strand
CGCGGGCTCGATCCACGCGCCGTCTACCACGCGCAGCGAGTCGGGGTTGATGTGCTCGAGGAAGTTCTTGTCGCCCTTGTCCGGCGCCTCGTCATTGAACAGGCGATCGTACAGCCGCACCTGCGCCTGGCGGCCGTGACTGGCCGACACCCACTGGATCACGCCCTTGGGCTTGATGCCGTCGGCCGGGTTCTCGCCCAGCGTGTCCGGGACCACGTGCGCGTGCACCGCGAGGATGTTGCCGTCCTCGTCCTTCACCACCTCGTCCGCCTCGATCACGTAGGCATTGCGCAGGCGCACGCGCTTGCCCAGCACCAGGCGCTTGTACTTCTTGTTGGCCTCCTCGCGGAAGTCGTCGGCGTCGATGTACAGCTCCCGCGAGAACGGCACCTCGCGCTCGCCGAGATCCACGCGGCTCGGGTGCCGTGGCGCGCTGAGCACCTCCACACGGTCCTCGGGATAGTCGGTCAGCACCACCTTCAGGGGATTGAGCACACACATGCCGCGGGCCGCGTTGTCGTTGAGATCCTCGCGGATGGCGAACTCCAGCATGGCCACGTCGACCACACCGTCGCTGCGGGTGGTGCCGATCATGTCGCAGAAGCGGCGAATCGCGGCCGGCGTATAGCCGCGCCGGCGCATGCCGGAAACGGTCGGCATGCGCGGGTCGTCCCAGCCGGATACGATGCCGTCATCGACCAATTGCTTCAGCTTGCGCTTGCTGGTCACCGTGTAGCTGGGATTGAGGCGGCCGAACTCGTACTGCCGCGGCCGGCTGTCCACGGGCAGGTGCTCGATGAACCAGTCGTACAGCGGGCGGTGGTCCTCGAACTCCAGCGTGCAGATCGAATGGGTGATGCCCTCGATGGCATCCTCCTGGCCGTGGGCGAAATCGTAGGTGGGGTAGATCACCCAATCGTTGCCCGTCTGGTGATGCGGCACCTTGCGAATCCGGTAGAGGATCGGGTCGCGCATGTTCATGTTGGGCGAGGCCATGTCGATCTTCGCCCGCAGCACCCGCGTACCCTCGTCGAATTCCCCGGCCTTCATGCGCTCCAGCAGGTCCAGGTTTTCCTCCACGCTGCGCTCCCGGTGCGGCGAATTCAGTCCGGGTTCGGTCAGGGTGCCGCGCAGCCGGCGTGCCTCCTCCGCGCTGAGATCGTCGACATAGGCGTCGCCCTGCCGCACCAGGTGCACCGCCCAGTCGTACAGCTGCTGGAAATAGGACGAGGCGTAGCGCACCTCGCCGTCCCAGCGGTAGCCCAGCCAGCGGATGTCCTCCTGGATGGAATCGATGAACTCCTGGCTCTCTTTCTCCGGGTTGGTATCGTCGAAGCGCAGGTTGCAGCGCCCGCCGTTGGCCTCGGCGAGGCCGAAGTTCACGCTGATGGACTTGGCGTGACCGATGTGCAGGTAGCCGTTGGGTTCGGGGGGAAAACGCGTCACCACCTCCGACACCCGCCCGCTGGCGAGGTCGTCACTGACGATCGCCTGCAGGAAATTGCTTGTTGGCTTGTCGTTCATTTGCCCCGGGCGGCCCTGGTAAAAAAGGCGCGTATTATAGCCCCTTGCGCAGCACGCACATAGCGGGCGGCGGGGCAATAATCACCATTCGTGGCAACAGGCGCTGTTTAACTGTAGGCCAAAAGGCCTTATCATGCCCGGCTCAACCAGTCACCAAATGTCAGGGATCCTTCAATGGTAATCATCCGCACCACTTTCGGCGCAATCAAGCTCGAGCTGGACGAAGAACGGGCGCCGAAGACCGTTGCCAATTTTCTCGCCTATGCCCGGGACGGCTTCTACGACGGCACGATATTCCACCGGGTGATCGACAACTTCATGATCCAGGGCGGCGGCTTCGACACCGACATGCAGCAGAAGGCGACCACGGACCCGATCGAGAACGAGGCCGACAACGGACTGAAGAATGATTTCGGCACGATCGCCATGGCGCGCACCAATGATCCGCACTCCGCCACGGCGCAGTTTTTTATCAACGTCAAGGACAACGACTTCCTCAACCACACCGGCCGCAACCCAAGTGGCTGGGGATACGCCGTCTTCGGCAAGGTAGCCGAGGGCGAGGAAGTACTGGATAAAATCCGCGCTGTTCCCACCACCAGCCGCGCCGGTCACCAGGACGTACCGCAAGACCCGGTCATCATAGAATCAGTGGAGGTAGTCGAGGGCTGACCAACGCCCCTGGCCACGCACGTGTCCAGCACCTACTTCATATCAGACCTGCACCTCGACGCGTCAAGGCCGGCCACCGAGCAGGCCTTCTACAAGTTCCTCGACCGCATAGCGGTCTGTGACGCCCTGTACATTCTCGGCGACCTGTTCGAGAGCTGGCTCGGCGATGACGACGACGCTGCCCTGGGAGAGCGGGTCTGCCAGGCGCTGGCGGACTTTACCGACGGCGGCCCACGGCTGTTCGTCATGCACGGCAACCGCGACTACCTGCTGGGTCTGCACTTCTGTGCCAGGACCGGCGCCATGCTCATCCCGGACCCCCACGTCATCGAGCTGTTCGGCATCCCGACCCTGTTGATGCACGGCGACAGCCTGTGTACTGACGACGCGACCTACCAGGCCTTCCGCGCCAAGTCCCGCGAGTCGTCCTGGCAGACGAAGATACTGAGCGAGACGCTGGAAGAGCGCCGGGAGATCGCGGCGAGGCTGCGGGAAATGAGCAACGAGGCCAGGAGCAACAAACCCGAGGATATCGTCGACGTCTCGCCCCGGGAGGTGAATCGGGTCATGAAGGAGACCCAGGTTATGCAGCTGATCCACGGCCATACCCACCGCCCGGGCCGCCACGATGAGGACTATGGCACGCGCTGGGTACTGGGGGACTGGGACCGCTACGCCTGGTGCGTCGAGGCCAGCGACGGCAGCTTCGACCTGCGCCGCTTCCGTATCTGAAGGCCCCGGGCAGTCCGGTTCGTCCTGCCGCGCCATCACCCTGCCGCCCGCGTCGCTACGCCGCGGCAGGCACCCCGCTGTGGAAGCGGAACTGGGTATCAGCCCCCAGCACCAGTTCGCGCTCGCGTGCCAGCAGCACGGGCAGGCGCCGCTCCACGTCCCGACTGTCACCAATCTGCCGCGCAAGCTGCAGGTAGTTCTCGAAATGACGCGACTCAGACTTCAGCAGCGACTGGTAGAAATCGCGCAGCTCTTCGTCCAGCTCCGGTGCGAGCGCCGCGAAGCGCTCGCAGGAGCGGGCCTCGATAATCGCGCCGACCAGCAGGGTATCCACCAGCCTGCCCGGCTCGTGGCTGCGCACCAGCTTGCGCAGCTTCCCGGCGTAGCGGGACGCGGACAACTGGGGATAGTCGATACCGCGCCGACGCATGATCGCCAGGACCTGTTCGAAGTGACGCAGCTCCTCCCGCGCCAGGCGCGACAACTTGTTCAGGAGCCCGTGGTGCTCGACATAGCGGTACATGAGATTGAGCGCGGTTGAGGCG
>JAWVYG010000480.1:0-3474 GCA_033722815.1 Halioglobus sp. | reverse complement strand
GCCGGCATGGCGTATATGTCGCGGGCCGAGTCGGAAGGCGCCCTCGGTGGTGGTGGCGCAGAACAGCGCGATGTCGGGATAATCGGTTTGCAGCTGCTGAGCAAGCCCCATGCCGTTGACCATGAGCACGACGTTCGCACCGGGCGCCAGCGCTTCGGCGGTGGCAGCTACCGCGGCGTAAACGTCGTAGGCCTTGGTGGTGACCAGCAGGTGGTCGATGGCGCCGCTGCGGCCGGGCCACGAACAGGGCAGGTCCAGTTCCGTGCAGCCTGCTCCGCGTTCGATGCGCAATGGCCCCGGTTGCGCGCCGGCGCGCAGCAGCAAGGTGACGCCGCATCCCGCACGCCGCAGCGCCTCGGCGTACAGGCAGCCGATGGCGCCGGCGCCGAGTATGTGCCAGTTCGCCTTACCCAAGTTGCAGTCGCGCCGGCAGGATTGCAAAGTGGCCGCGGTGCATTACCATGTTGCCTCGTGTCGATGTAAGCAGTGGAGGACACTATGCCATCCTTCGACGTGGTATCGGAAGTCGATTTGCACCAGCTCACCAACGCGGTAGACCAGGCCGCGAGAGTGGTTGCCAACCGCTTTGATTTCAAGGGCGTCGACGCCTCGTTCGAACGCGACGAACGGCGCGTGGTCATCGCCGCAGAGGCGGAGTTCCAGGTCACGCAGATGGAAGACATGCTGCGCACCGCGCTGGTGAAGTGCGACATCGACCCGGCGGCGATGGACAGTGGCGACATGGAAACCAGCGGCAAGCAGGTGCGCCAGACGGTGACGCTCAAGCACGGCCTCGACAGTGCCCAGTGCAAGGCTATCGTCAAGCGTATCAAGGAAGAGAAGCTTAAAGTCCAGGCGCAGATCCAGGGTGAACAGGTACGCGTGAGCGGCAAGAAACGCGACGACCTGCAGGCGGTCATCGCCCTGCTGCGTGACGGCGACTTCGGCGCGCCGCTGCAGTTCAATAATTTCCGCGATTGATCAGCAGGCGCCGGCCAGCTTGTCCTGCAGCAGCCGCAGCTTCGCGTCGAACGCAGTCCCCGGCAGGTCGCCTTCACCCTGCGCCACGTACCACAACAGCTCGAGATAGCCGTAGATGCACTCGTATTGCAGCAGCAAGTGCCGCTCTTGCGGCAGCGGCTCGCGCTGCAGGTAGGCGCGCAGCAGGTCGTCGCGCTCCCGGGCGGGCAGCGCATCGCCCTGGGTAATCACCGCCAGCTCGTACCAGGTGCTGCCCATGGCGCAGTACTCCCAGTCCAGTGCAACCAGGCGCCCGCCGCTGACGATGCGGTTGGTGCGCAGGAGATCGTTGTGGCACAGCGCTCGGGTCTGGTCCGTGTCCCGCACCTGTTGCACAAGGTCCGCCACCGCCTGCGCGTGCAGCGTCAGGCTTTGCACCGCCGCACCGGTGCGACCCGACACCCTGTTCTCGTAGCGCTGGATTCGCTCCGCCAGGTCCAGTCGGTGATGCCTGGGTGGCAGCGCGTGAATGCGGCGCAACAGGTCGGCCAGTTGCGCCGTCGTGGCAGGCGTCGCGCCGTCCGGGGGCAGGTAGTCACAGACCAGGCTGCCGAGGTCGGGATTGAAGTAGCGGGGGCAGGGCGCCAGCGAATGGCGCGAGGCCTCGCGCAGGGCGCTCCACTCCGCCTGCCGGTTGAGCCCGTGCTGCAGCGGGTTGATACCGTCGATACGCACCACCCATTGCCGCTGTGTGCCCACGAGTATGCTGTAGTTGCTCACCCCGCCGCCCAGCACGCGCTGCGCCTGCGGCGCGCCCGGCAGCGGTTGCTCGCACTGCCAGTGCTGCCATTGGCCCAGCGTGTGGTCGAGTTTGCGTTGTACGGCGGGTGGCAGGTCGATGCTCAACACGGGCTCTTTGCTGTGGTTTGTCGGGGTGAATGGGAGCGCATTCGCCGCGCTGCCAACGGTGCCTGCAGGCCCGTAATTATCACGCCAAAAGTTGTTTACCGGAATGTCAGCTTTGCGTATAACCTACCGGTAACTACTAGAAAACGCGGGCGACGCCTGGCCGGAAGCGGTTGCAGGCCCGGGGTATCCCAACCGGATATAACACCGGATCCGACAAGAAAGTCTATAATAATCATAAAGAAATCAGCCCTGGGGCAGAGCAATAATCGGGTGACTTGAATGGCGGATGATCGCGATATCAGCGAGCTGCAGCGGGAGGAAATCCAGGGTGCGCCGCCCGCCGTTTCCGGCGCCGAGCTGCGCGAGCGCTATCGCACAGAAACGCTCACCATCAACAAGTACCTCTACCAGCAGGCGCAGCAGATTCAGCACATGCTGATGGCCGCCAACGATCTGCAGGCGCTGCTGGAGGTACTGCTGTTCAGCATGCCGCGGCACTTTTCCCTGAGCGCGGCCGAGCTGTGGCTGTACGACCCCGAGTCCAACCTGTCGCACCTTATCGCCGGCCGCGAGCGCTATGCCCAGAGCCTGCAGCTGCTGGACGAGGTGTTCAGCATCCAGGAACTGTTCCAGGCGGAGCCCGATGTCGAGTTGGTGCAGGCCACCGATTCGCGCATGTTCGACCTGCTCAAGGCGAGTCACGGGGTGGAGTCTGCGTTGCTGGTGCCGCTGACCGACGCCGGTCGGGTGATGGGCAGCCTGCACCTGGGCCTGCCCGACGACTCGCTGCAACTGGGCGAGGCGGAGCGGGACCTCCTCGGCCACCTCGCCCTGGTTATTTCGGAGTGCCTGCTGGCGGCAATGAAGCGGGAGGCGATCAGCCAGCTCACCGTGCTCGACCCGATGACGGAGATCGGCAATGCCCGGGGCTTCGATATCGAGCTGTCCCGTGAGATCGCGCGGGCGGGGCGGTCCCAGAAGCCGCTGACGCTGCTGCTCGCCGGTATCGATGACCACGAGGAGCTCTACCAGCACTACGGCGACAGGCGCGGCAACTTCGTGGTGCGCAAGGTGGCCCAGCGCCTGTCCTCCGACCTGAGACAGACCGATTCCCTGTCGCGGCTGGCACAGCCGCTGTTCGCGATTATCCTGCCCGGTACCGGCGAGGTGGTGGGGCGCGATGTCGCCGAGCGTATGCGCCGCGACGTCGAGGACTTTGCCATAGACGACGGCCGCGGCGCCGTGCTGCAAGTGTGCCTCAGTATTGGTATGGTGACGTGGGAGCCGCAGCACTACCCGGCCGTGGACATGAAGCGGCTGGCACAGCAGATGGAGACTGTCGGCAGTAACGGCCTGGAAGCGGCCAGGTCGCGCGGCGGCAATTGCATAGCGCTGTCGCGGCTGAGCACGATGATGGTATAGGAATGAACGATCTAGAAAACCTGTTCGACAACAATCGCGCATGGGCGCAGAGCATAAAGACCGAAGACCCCGAATTTTTCCAGAAACTCGCTGCACAACAGAGTCCGGAGTATCTCTGGATAGGCTGCTCGGACAGCCGCGTTCCCGCCAACCAGATCGTCGGCCTGTTGCCCGGCGAGGTCT
>JAWVYG010000479.1:0-3481 GCA_033722815.1 Halioglobus sp. | reverse complement strand
CGGTGTCGCGACACCAGTTCCCGGTACAGGGCGATGGGCGTGCTGCCGGTGGCCAGGCCCAGCACGGCGGACGGCTTGTGGATGAGCATGTCCCGCAGGATATCGGCGGCCACCCGGGCCACGTCATCGCCGCCGGGGACAATAATCACCTCCATGCAGCAGCCCCTCTCAGGCCTGGGTCAGAACCCCTCCACCTCGTGCACCTGCTTCCAGATAAGTGAAGGGAACAGTCGGCGCATAAACACGCCTATCTTCGCATCGCGGGTGGGATAGACAAAGAACTTTCCCCGCTCCAGGCAATCCTCGATGGCGTCGATGACCTGCGCCGGCTGTATGGGTGCGCCCTGGTTCTCGAGCATCTTCGGCCAGTCGCTCTCCTGGCCCTGCTTGAGCAGGGGCGTGGCCACCGCGGGCGGACAGACGCAGGCGAAGCGAATGCCCGAGTTGATGTTCTCGTGGTACAGGGTCTCGGTGAAGGCGCGCACCGCGAACTTGGTCGCCGTGTAGGCGCCGGTCTTCAACATCGGGATCCAGCCCGCCATCGAGGCGAAGCTGACGAAATCGCCGCGGCCGCGCTCCAGCATGCCCGGCAGCACGGCCTGGGTAATGTTGACCAGGCCGCCGTAGTTGATCGCCATCTGCTTGTGGATGATGACGTTGTCCTGCTCGGTGAGAATGCCGAAGGGCATGATGGCGGCGCAGTTGTACAGGCGCGCCACCGGGCCGAGTTTCTCCTCGACCTCGCGCACCGCGGCGCACACCGCGTCGAAGTCCGTGATGTCCACGGACCAGCCGTGGATGTTATCCATGCCCTCGGCGGTCTCCGCCATGCCCTGGTCGCTGACGTCGAACAGCGCTACCGTCGACCCGGCGGCCGCGAAACGGCGGGCCGCCTCGCGGCCCATGCCGCTGCCGCCGCCCGTTATGAGTACGAGATCACTTGCCTGGGACATCGAGACTTGCTCCTGTGGGGAAAAGAGCGCCGCAGTATAGCGCCTGCAGGCCGCTTTGCTCGCGATTGGACACGCAAGAAGGGCGCTGGTTTAACAGCCCGTCCCGGGGCACCGCTGCACAATGGCAATGTAACCGGGCTTGCCCTAGTGGCCGTTCCACCACAGGTAGACGCGCAGGGCCGCCTTGAACAGCAGCTGCTTGATCTTGCCCTTGAGCGTGAGTTCGTCGTCGCCGGGCGGGCGGTAATTCACCTGCAACCGGTCAAGGCGCTGCAGGTGCGCATCCAGCCGCGGCAGGAACTCCTCGTAATTGCGCCCGGCAGGTGAGCTCCACAACACCTCGGACAGGGCCACCGCCCGGGGATAGGCCATGTACTCGACGTGCTCCGGCGTCTTCATCATCTCGGTCCAGAGCTGCCCCTGGCCGCCGAGGATATGCCGGTGAAACTCCGGGGGGAGTTTGGCGGGAATGGGTTCGAAGCTGTAGACCTCACGCAGCGGCAGGTAGAAGGGCAGCGCGGTCGGCTCCTTCGAATCATCCCCCTGGTAGTAGTCGAAGTAGGTGTAGGTCGTGGGGGCCATGATCACGTCGTGCCCCTGCCGCGCCGCCTTCGCGCCCGGCGCCATGCCGCGCCAGCTCATGACGGTGGCGTTACTGCTCAGGCCACCCTGCATGATCTCATCCCAGCCCACCAGCCGGCGCCCGTTGGCGCTCAGGAAGTCGTCCATCTGCTGGATCAGCCAGCTCTGCAGCTCGTTCTCGTTGGCAAGGCCAAGTTCACGAATACGCTGTTGCGCGTAGGGCGATTCCTCCCACTGGTCCTTGGGCGCCTCGTCGCCGCCGATGTGGATATACTCGGAGGGGAACAGCGCCATCACCTCGGTCAGCACGTTGCGGTAGAACTGCAGCGTCTCATCCGACGGCTTCAGCGTGTTCTTGCTGATGCCCCACTCCTCCTTCACCTTCAGCTGCTTACCCGTGTTGCCAAGCTCCGGGTAGGACGCGATGGCCGCCTGGGCATGGCCGGGAAACTCGATCTCCGGCACCACGGTGACGTGCCGCTGCGCGGCGTACGCCACCACCTCGCGCACTTCCTCCTGGGTATAGAAGCCGCCGTGGGGTGTACCGTCGTACCCCAGCTCCTTCCTACTGAAACCGGGGAAGCCCTGCACGGTCTGCGCGCGCACGGAGCCGATCTCCGTCAGCTTCGGGTACTGCCTGATCTCGATGCGCCAGCCCTGGTCCTCGGTGAGGTGCCAGTGAAAGCGGTTCATCTTGTGCGCCGCCAGCAGGTCGATGTAGCGCTTGACGAAATCCACCGGCATGAAGTGCCGGCCCACGTCCAGGTGCAGGCCGCGCCAGCCGAAGCGCGGCGCATCCTCGATAGCGACAAAGGGCACGGCCCACTGGCGTTCGACCGGGGTCTGGCTGTAGACGTCAGTGGGCAACAGCTGGCGCAGGGTCTGCAGGGCATAGAACACACCGGCGTCGGCGGCCGCGGTTATGTCCACGCCCCCGGCGCCGACGCGCAGGACATAGGCCTCGGGACCCAGCTCGCCATCGTGCAGCACGCGAATGGCGGCCGCTGCGCTGTCCGCAACGCGCTCGAATGTGAAGCCGGTCGCAGGCGACAACAGCAGCCGCAGTGACCGGGGCGCATGCCGGAATACCGGGGCGGTGTACAGGGTCGCGTCGAGATGCAGGGCGAACTCGCCCTCTGGGCGCTCCATGCGCTGCGGCACGGGAACCAGTGACAGCGCTGCGCTGTCGGACGCGATCGCCAGGGGTGCGGACATGCCAGGGCCAAGCAAAAGGCCGATTATAAACGCCCAGCGATAGGACATCCTTCCTCCTGATTCGTCGCCACACGATCCGGCCCGCGCCGGGTGCAGACACATTCTCTCACAGCATCGATGCACCTGGCATGGCACAACCGCAGCGGCGTGGCGGGCCGTCGCGGCGCGAGAGTGAGACCTGGCCGAGCCGGCCGGGGCGCGCTAGCATGTTTCGTGCAGCAGGTTACGAGAGACAGCGAGCATGGAGATAACACCGACCGCGCAGGCGCCGGACGAGGCAGAGATTGCCTCGCGCCTCGACCGCGTACAGGAGCATCTGCGGCGACTGGGCCTGGACTACTACGTGTGCCACGACCCGGCCAACATCTTCTACCTGACCAATTTCGCCAACTTCGTCCACGAGCGGCCCTTCATTCTGGTCGTTCCCGCCAGCGGCAACCTGTCGTTCCTCATGCCGAAGCTGGAGGAGAACCACGTGCGGGTCAGGTCCGTCGGCCCCATGGAATTCGTGCACTACTTCGAGTTCCCTGCTCCGGCCGGGCAGATGTGGTCCGACAGGCTGCGCGACATCCTGTCTGGTGCCAGGCGCGTCGGCCTGGAGAGCCAGTGCCCGCTGTCGGTGAGCGAGGCTATCGACTGCGAGACGCTCATCACCGACCCGGTCGACGCGGTGCGGCAGGTCAAGTCGCCCTTCGAGATCAACCGCATCGCATACTGCGCCCGCCTGCTGT
>JAWVYG010000478.1:0-3487 GCA_033722815.1 Halioglobus sp. | reverse complement strand
ACCACACCCCTCATCAAGGTTAAACGACTGGCTTACGTGCGCGTGAGTGCGCCTGACCTGGACCGGGCTGAAAAATTCCTGGATGAATTTGGCCTCAAGGTGGCCTCGCGGCAGGGCGATACGATTTACCTGCGCGGCTCGGATCCCCTGCCGCCCTGTTATGTGCTGACCCGCGGCGCCTCTGCCGTGACCGCGATCGCCTTCGAGGCTGACGAGCTTGCCGACCTGGAGAAGATCGCTGCGCTGGACGGCAGTTCGGCCATCGAAGCGCTGGATGGGCCGGCGGGCGGCCAGGTGGTGAGACTTGCGGACCCCATGGGTATGCAGGTAGAGATCGTCCACGGGCAGGCCCCGCTCGACGCCATCGACGGCGCGCTGCCGCATCGCTTCAACATGGACGGGGAGCGACACCGGGAAGGCGAACTGCCGGCGGTGCCGCGAGGCCCTTCCCGTGTCAAGCGCCTGGGTCACCTGGTACTCGAAAGTGGCGACCCCCTTACCGTTTACCAGTGGTACAACCAGCACTTCGGGTTGCGCAAGAGTGACGGGGTCCACCTGCCGGACGGGGATGCCATGATGATCTTCTCGTGTCTCGATCGCGGCAGCGAATTCGTCGACCACCACGTGGTCGGCTTCCAGTTCGCGGTCGACGAGGGCGCGAGGGTGCAACACATGGCGTTCGAGGTCGGTAACTTCGATGACCTGATGGGCGGGCACGAGCACCTGAAGCGCAGCCGCTACCGGCACATCTGGGGAATCGGCAGGCATCTCCTCGGCGGGCAGATTTTCGATTACTGGGCCAATCCCTGGGGCGTCATCCACGAACACTGGACGGATACCGACCTCGTCAACGAAGATCACGTACCCGGCGATATCCAGCCCTCGGAGCTGGAGGAGTATTGGGGGCCGGAACCTTCACCGCGATTCCTGGTCTCGCGCTGGAACTTCAAGACAGTACGTAACCTGCTGCGACTGCTCAAGGCACGCAAGGCGGCCTAGTATCTGGACAGGATTCCTGCCCGGGCTGCCAGCACTGCTAACGCCGGGCCACGTTGTCGACAGGGAAATCCGTTACCAGGGTCGTGCGGGTCTTGCCGCGAATTCTCGCGGCGGGAAGGTCATCCCCCTGCAAACAGCGGCGCAGCGCATCGTGTTTTGCGGCTCCGGTGACCAGGAAACACACCGCGGCTGCATCACACAAGGTGGCGTAGCTCAGGCTGATGCGCTGCGCGGGTGGTTTCGGGGCATCGTGCACCGGGACCACGCTGTGGAACGGGTGCGTGTGACCGGGGAAAAGGCTGGCGGTATGACCGTCTTCCCCGATGCCCAGCAGGGCCATGTCCAGGGGCAGCAGGGTTTCGATGGCCGCGGCGTAACGCGCGGCGGCGACGTCGCTGCCCAGTTCCACCTCGGGCACGTGATGGTTTTCCGAGGGAAAGTCGATCGCGTCAAGCCAGCAACGTGTCACCAGGGTGGAGTTGCGATCCTCGTGGTGGCATGGCAGGCAGCGTTCGTCGCCATATACCAGGTGCCAGCGGTCCCAGTCTTCGTCGGCCTCGGCCAATCGCCGATACAGACGCTCGGGTGTCCTGCCCCCGCACAGCGCCAGGACAAAACGCCCGCGCGCGGAGATCGACGCTGCTGCCTGTTCGAGCAGGATTTGCATTGCTGCGCGGGCTGCCGCCTCACTGTCCGCCGCCTCGAGGCAATCAGTCGGAGTCATCGCGGGAATCCGGACCGGTGCTGTGGCGCCAGACCACCTCCTCGTTGTCAAACAGGCGCCTGGAAGCCTTCGCGCCCCAACTGCCGGCCTCGTAGGTATCGATTGCCTTGTCTTCGCTTGCCCAGGCGCGGATGACGGGATCGACGATGCGCCAGGCCCAGTCCACCTCGTCCCAGCGCAGGAAGAGGGACTGGTCACCCTCGATGACGTCGAGCAGCAGATCCTCATACGCATCCGTCTGCTTTTTCTCGGTGCCCGCGAAGCTGGCATTCAGGCTGGTCGTCTGCGTATGCATCTCCAGCCCCGGTTCCTTCACAGTCATCTCGACGCGCAGGCACTCCTCGGGCTGGATGCCCAGGACCAGCCAGTTGCGCGCCGCTGCGTCCACCCCGGTGCCGTGGAAGAACTGCTGCGGCGGCTGTTTGAAACAGATCGAAATCATCGACCGGGACTCTCGCATGCGCTTGCCCGTGCGCAGGTAAAAGGGCACCCCGCGCCAGCGCCAGTTGTCGAGGTACAGTTTCAGCGCCGCGTAGGTCTCGGTGGTAGAGTCCGCGGCGATGCCGTCTTCTTCCAGGTAACCGCATACCGCTTCGTCGCCGATCTTACCGGCAGTGTACTGGGCGCGGTGCGCATAGGCGTGCACATGCTGCGGCTTGATGCTGCGAATCGACTTCAATACCTTCACCTTCTCATCGCGCATGTCCTCCGCGGCCATGGACACGGGCGCTTCCATGGCGACCAGGGTCAGCAATTGCATCAGGTGGCTTTGCAGCATGTCCCTGAGGGCACCCGATTCCTCGTAGTATCCGCCTCTTGAACCCACGCCCATCTGCTCGCTGTGGGTGATCTGCACGTGGTCGATATAGTTGCGGTTCCACAGCGGTTCCATCAGCAGGTTGGCGAAACGGAATACCAGCACATTCTGCACCATGCCCTTGGCGAGGTAGTGGTCGATACGAAAGACCTGCCGTTCGTGCAGCCGCGCGGACACGGTTTCCTGCAGCGCCCGGGCGCTCTGCAGATCCGAGCCGAAAGGTTTCTCGATGACCACGCGGCGCCAGCCGTGGCTCTCATCAAGCAGCTGGTGGGCGCTCAACTGGTCCGTGACTGCGCCGAAATCCTGCGGTTTGATCGCCATGTAGAATGCCACGTTAGGCTGGCCCAGTTCCGCCAGTCGTGACGCCAGGCGGGCATACATGTCTGGATCGTCCAGATCGCCGCGGAAGTATTCGATACGACGGCAGAATTGCTCCAGCAACTGTGGGTCCAGCTCGTCGTGGGCTACTGCGGCAACCCATTCCCGCACTTTCTCGTGGAAGCGTTGCGTATCCCAATCGCGCCGGCCGCAGGCCATGATGGTGAGACCTTCGCCCAACTTGCCAGCCTGGTCCAGGTGGTACAACGCGGGCATCAGTTTGCGCTGTGAGAGGTTGCCCGTCGCACCGAAGATGATGAAAGTGCAGTCCTGGCTCATTGCGTCACCCCCGTGGCAGTTGAGTACGGGTCAGGCATCGTAGGCTCCCGAAATGGCCGAGCCCTGCAGTCCTGCCCAATCGGTATGAAAGCGCTCGCCCGGGCCGGCATCCGCCCGCTCGTAGGTATGCGCACCAAAGTAGTCGCGCTGGGCCTGTATCAGGTTGGCGGGAAGCGTTGCCGACGTGTAGCCGTCAAGAAACGCCAGCGCGGACGACATGGCGGGCGTCGGTATGCCGGCGTCGATGGCCATCTTCAGTGTGGCTCGCCAGCCGGACATTGACTGTT
>JAWVYG010000477.1:0-3508 GCA_033722815.1 Halioglobus sp. | reverse complement strand
TGAATCCGCGCGGCGCCAGGGTCGTGGCGTTGGAAAAGCCCTCGGAAGCAGAAGCGACGCAGTGGTACTTCCAGCGCTATATCAGTCACCTGCCGTCGGCCGGCGAGATCGTCCTGTTCGACCGCTCCTGGTACAACCGCGCCGGCGTCGAACGCGTCATGGATTTTTGCAGCCCCGCCGATTACCTCGAATTCATGCGCCAGTGTCCCGAGTTGGAGCGCATGCTGGTGCGCTCCGGCATCCGCCTGTACAAGTACTGGTTCTCCGTGAGCCAGCAGGAGCAGGTGCGGCGCTTCGACGCGCGCAAGACGGACCCGCTGAAGCAGTGGAAACTGTCTCCCATCGACAAGGCGTCGCTGAGTCGCTGGGAGGACTATACGGAGGCCAAGGAGGCAATGTTCTTCTATACCGACACGTCGGATGCACCCTGGACCATCGTCAAGTCCGACGACACGAAGCGCGCGCGCCTCAACGCCATGCGCCACTTCCTCGCCAGCCTGCCCTACTCCGACAAGCACCCGCGTATCGCCCGGGGCCCCGACCCGTTGATCGTTGGCGGCAGTTCACTGGTGCTGAAGAGGTCGCAGCACATACTGGGCAAGTCCCTGCACCCGAGGCAGCGCCGCACCACAACCACGCGCGAGGACGACGCCTGACGCGGTGACTGCGACTGTCCGGCCGCACCCGGGCCGACGCACGATCGTCCCGTCGCGGCACTGCCTCGATTGACCGCCAACAAGCACCTGGCACAAAATCGCCCCCGGGCAACGGAGAAGCCAAGCCATGAATTTCGACATACCCGCGGACATCGCGGCATTTCTCACCGAGCTGGACCAGTTCATCCACGACAGGATCAAGCCGCTGGAAGCGCGCGATGACAACATGCGTTTCTTCGATCACCGCCGCGAGGACGCACGCACCGACTGGGAGCGCGGCGGCCTGCCCAACGAGGAATGGGAAGCGCTGCTGCGCGAGGCCAAGTCCCTGGCCATCGAGGCCGGCATCTACAGCTACCCGTTCCCCGCCGAGCTGGGCGGCCGCGACGGCAGCAACCTCGGCATGGCGATCATCCGTGAGCACCTCGCCGCCATGGGCCTGGGCCTGCACAACGACCTGCAGAACGAGCATTCCGTGGTCGGCAACAACATCGGGCTTCTGCTGCTGCTCGAATACGGCACCGAAGAACAGAAAGCGGATTGGCTGGAAGGCCTGCGCACGGCATCGAAAGGCTTTGCCTTCGGCATCACCGAGCCCGCCCACGGTTCCGATGCCACCTACATGGAAACGGCCGCGGTCAGGGACGGGGACGGGTGGGTGATCAACGGTGAGAAGACCTGGAATACCGGCGTGCACGTGGCCAGCGCCGACATGGTGATGGCACGCACCTCCGGCGAACCCGGTGATGCGCTGGGTATCACGGCATTCCTGGTGCCGATGGATGCGCCCGGCGTGCAGGTGCAGGAATACCTCTGGACGTTCAACATGCCTACCGACCACGCCCATGTCACCTTTACCGACGTGCGCGTTCCCGACAGCGCCATTTTCGGCGGTGAGGGCCGCGGGCTCCAGGTGGCGCAGCATTTTTTCAACGAGAACCGCATCCGGCAGGCGGCCTCCAGCCTCGGCGCGGCGCGGCACTGTATCGACGAGGCGGTCAAGTACGCCAATGAACGCAAGCCCTTCGGCAAGCCGCTGGCCGCCAACCAGGCCATCCAGTTCCCGCTGGTGGAGCTGCACGCGCGCGCCGAGATGCTGCAGGCACTCATCCACAAGACCGCCTGGCTGATGGATCGCGACGGCGCGTTCTCCGTGTCCGACAAGGTCTCCATCTGCAACTACCAGGCCAATCGCCTGTGTTGCGAGGCCGCCGATACCGCGATGCAGGTCTGCGGCGGCATGGGCTACTCGCGCTACATGCCCTTCGAGCACATCTACCGGCATCACCGCCGCTACCGCATCACCGAGGGTGCCGACGAGATCCAGTTGCGCAGGGCGGCGGGCTACCTGTTCGGCTTCATGAAGCAGCGCAAGCCCAAGGGCGTGAGCTGAAGCGCGATGACGCAGGACCTGCAGGAAAAGCTCTCCAGGGTTCTCGCCGCTAGCATCGACGGCTTCGGGTCACTGACCAGCTGTGACCAGCTCAGCGCGGGGGCCAGCCAGGAGACGTGGCGCGTGGCCTGCGATTGCAGCGGGGGGCCGCGGGTATTCGCGCTGCGGCGCGCCCAGCCGACCGCCTCCGCTGGTTCCGGGGTGGGCGTCATCAGCCTGGAGACGGAAGCAAAACTGTTCCAGCTGGCTAACCGGGGCGGCGTCCCCGGCCCGGAGGTGCTCCACGTGCTGGGCGCCGAAGACGGGCTGGGGAGCGGCTTCCTCATGCAGTGGCTGGAGGGAGAGACACTGGGGCAGCGCATTGTTCGCGCCGAGGAATTCGCCGCCGTGCGGCCGCAACTGGCGCGCCAGTGCGGCGAGATCCTCGGTCGCCTGCACCGACTGGACCTCGGCGCGGGCGAACTGCGCGATGCACTACCCACCGTCGAGCCCGCGACGCTGGTACGGGAGACCTGGTCGTACTACCGCGATCTCGAGGTGCCCGTGCCGATGATCGATTACTGCTGGCGCTGGCTGCAGGACAACCTGCCCGCCGCGCACCGCACCACCCTCGTGCACGGCGACTTCCGCAACGGCAACCTGATGGTCACCCCCCAGGGCATTAACGCGGTACTGGACTGGGAACTGGCCCACATCGGCGACCCGCTGCGCGACCTGGGCTGGCTGTGCGTCAACTCCTGGCGCTTCGGCAAAAGTAACCTGCCGGTCGGCGGCTTCGGCGAGATTGACGACCTGCTGGACGGCTACCGCGACACCTCGGGCGTCGAGGTGAGCGCACAGCAATTGTTGTTCTGGCAGGTATTCGGTTCCTTCTGGTGGTCCATGGCAACGCTGCAGATGGCCAGTACCTGGCGCAGCGGTGAAACCCCGAGTCTGGAGCGTCCGGTGATCGGCAGGCGCTCCTCGGAAGCACAGATGGACTGCGCAAACCTGCTGCTTCCCGGCGATTTCGATCTGCCCGAAAGAGCGACGGACCTGGCCCGCGGCACACAGCTGCCGATGCCCGCCGAACTGCTGGAGGGTGTGCGCAGCTTCCTCAAGGAGGACGCCGCCCCCGGGCTCGATCCGCACAGCGGCTTCCTCGCCCGCGTGGCGGCAAACTCACTGGGCATCGCGCAGCGGGAGTTGCTGCACGGCCCGTCGCTGGCGCAGGCTGAGCTGGCGCGCCTGCAGGCACTGCTCGGTACGACCGGAGAGCTGGACACGCTGCGGTGGGAACTGGTTGACCGCCTGCGCGGCGGTATGGCGCTGGATACACCCGGCCTGGCGGAGCACCTGCGCCAGACCGTAGCCGGACAGCTGTTTATCGACCAGCCCCGCTACAGCGCGCTGCAACCACAGCAAGCGGCGGACTGACTTAAGCCGCCATCCACTTTTCGATAACGCTGAACATCTGCTC
>JAWVYG010000476.1:0-3508 GCA_033722815.1 Halioglobus sp. | reverse complement strand
GGTGCGGAAGTGCGTCAGCCCGATCGCATGCATCTGCATGTCGTATTCCACCAGGCGGTTGCGCAGCTCCGCGTCGGTGATCCTGCCGTCCTCGAATTCGAGGTACTCCCGCGCGGCGGCATTGGGCACCAGCACCTGGCGCGGCGAGTCGCTGCCGATCTCCGACATCAGCTTGCGCTCGTGCACGAGCAGGGCCTTGGCCACGGACCAGCCCTTGTTCAGCTCGCCGACGAGGTTCTCCTTGGGTACTTTCACACCGTCGAAGAAGGTCTGGCAGAACTCGGATTCGCCGCTGATCAGCTCGATGGGTGTGGTGGTGATGCCCGGGTCATCCATGTCGATCAGCAGGAAGCTGATACCTTCCTGTTTCTTGGCCTGGAAATCGGTACGCACCAGGCAGAAGATCCAGTCACACTCGTCTGCCTTGGTGGTCCAGATCTTGCTGCCGGTAACCAGGAAATGGTCGCCCATGTCCTCGGCCTTGCACTGCAGGCTGGCCAGGTCGGAGCCGGAACCCGGCTCGGAATAGCCCTGCGCCCAGCGCGTCTCGCCGTTGACGATGGCGCGCAGGTGTTGCTGTTTCTGCTCTTCGTTGCCGTACTCCAGCAGGGCCGGGCCGAGCATCCACAGGCCGAGGCCGAACAGTGGCTTGCGCGCCCGGATGCGCTTCATTTCCTCGGTGATGACCTTGGCCTGCTGCGGGCTCAACCCTGCACCGCCGTACTGCTCGGGCCACTCCGGTGCGACCCAGCCCTTGTCGCGCATGCGCTCGAACCACAGGCGTGCGTCATCGCTGGCGAAGGTGCCGCGGCGGCCGCCCCAGTACTGTTCCTCGGGGGTCATGATCTGGCGCTGTGACTCGGGGCAGTTGGCCTCCAGCCACTGGCGCACTTCACTGCGAAATTCGTCCAGGTTATCCAACAGTTCACTCCTGACAGGTGCTGTCACGGCATACTCCCATGCAGTTACCGCCTCCTGGCCGGGCCAGGGTCGCAGTATGATACGGGGGTGGTTTGGGCAGATAAAGGTACAGTAGCCAGCGTAGAAAGGAATGGCTTAAAAAGTCAGCCCGTTATGACCAAATAAACCGTGCAATTCGTGTGCAAATATTGCCCTGCGGCGGTTCACTGCCCCGAACCAGTGCGTTTGACCCGCCGGTGCCGCGGCGGGCATGCTGGTCGATTTGCAGCGGGAGAGGCACATGGAGAGGTTCGCGGGCAAAGCGGTGCTCGTCACCGGGGCCGGCAGCGGTATCGGCAAGGCGGCGGCGGAGCGTATCGGGGCCGAGGGCGGCTCGGTATTCTGCGTCGACCTGAACGAGGCGGCGGCCCGCGCCACCGCCGTCGCCATCGCGAACAGCGGGGGAGAGGCCACCGGCTATGCCTGCAATGTCGCGGACGAGGCGGCTGTGCAGGCCTGTGTCGACGCCTGTATCGATGCCTACGGCGGCGTCTACGCGCTGGTGAACATGGCCGGTGTGCTGCGTTTCGATGATACCGAACAACTGCGGACGGACCACTGGCAGAAGATTATTGACGTCAATCTCAGCGGCACCATGTACCTGTGCCGCGCGGTGCTGCCGCACCTGGTCGAGAGCGGCGGCAGCATCGTCAATGCCGCGTCCACGGCGGCGCTGTCCGGGCTGCCCTGCGGGGTTGCCTACTCCGCCAGCAAGGGCGGCGTGCTGGCGATGACTCGCAGCATTGCGGTGGAGTACGCCAAGCGCGGCGTGCGTGCCAACTGCATCTGCCCGGGAGACATCAACACGGATATGACCAAGAGCATCGACTTTCCCGAGACCATGGATTTCGACCTGATGCCGCGCATCATGTCCCTCAGTGGCGCCAAGGGCCCCGAGACAGTGGCCGGCCTGATCGCCATGCTCGCCTCCGAGGACGGCATCCACATTACCGGTGAAGACGTGCGGGTGGACGGGGGTACGCTGGCCTGAGCGCGCGCAGGCCTACTGCGATTCTATGAGCCGCACGCGGTAGGTCATTGCATCGTCGCCCCGACGGGTCTCGATCTTCACGGTGTCGCCGACCTTGCGCGCCTCCAGGGCGCTGAAGTAGTCGTCCTGGGTGCGGATGGGCGAACCGTCGATGCGCATGATGATGTCTCCCAGTACGATGTCGCCCCGGGCGTTGCGCCGGGCGCCCGTGATGCCGGCCTTGTCCGCGGGCAGGCCGGGGAATACGTGCACAACCGGCAGGCCCGTGATGCGATAGCGTTTTACCCAGCGGTCTGAGGCCAGCTCCACGCCGATGACGGGCCGCAGCATCCTGCCGTACGCGATGAGCTGCGGCACCACATCCTTCACCGTGTTGACCGGTATGGCGAAGCCGATGCCGGCGCTGGCGCCGGACGGGCTGTAGATCGCGGTATTCACCCCCACGAGTTGGCCGAGTGAGTTCAGCAGGGGACCGCCGGAATTGCCCGGGTTGATGGCCGCGTCGGTCTGGATGACGCCGCGTATCGTGCGATTGCCCGGCGCGCGAATCTCGCGGCCCAGTGCGCTGACGATGCCCGTGGTCAGGGTGGTGTCCAGGCCGAAGGGATTGCCGATCGCGAGTACCTTGCGCCCCACGGTGAGTTCCGAGGAATCGCCCAGCGGCAGTGTCGCCAGGTCACCCGGTGGATTCTCGATACGCAAAACCGCCAGGTCCTTCTCGGGCGCCACGCCGATGACCTCCGCCTCGTGTTCGCTGCGGTCGGACAGGGTGACCTTCAGCCGGTGGGCGCCGGCGATGACGTGGAAGTTGGTAACGATCAGGCCCTGCCTGTCCCAGACGAAGCCGGTGCCGCTGCCGCGCGGAATCTCGCGCACGTCCAGGCTGAACAGGCTGCGCTGCAGCGCCGTGTTGGTGACGTAGACAACCGCGGGGCTGGCCTTGTCGAAGACCTCGGTGGTGTTGGCCTCGTCGTCTGTGGCGAAGCTGAGGTAGTCCACCTCGCGGGCCTGTGCGCCGATGGGCAGGGCCGCGATGCACATGGCCAGCAGGGCGAATAGCCACGCCACCGCGGCGTGCAGGCGCGCGCCGGGCTCCCGGTTGTCAGCCGTCACTGAATGCGCTCGCGAAACTGCGGATACGAGCCGCGTTGGCACCGATGTCGCCCTGGCCTACGCGCGACACCGAGCGCAGGTCTATCTCACTGCCTGGCGCCGCAGCGCGGATACGGATGACCACGTCGTCCTTGAACGCCATGATGCTGGTGGTTTCCACTGCCTCGATGGTTCCCGCCGCACGGTCCTGGTGATAGACCTGCCAGCCCAGCTCCTGCGCTACGGACAGGGCGCGTTCAAAAGCGTCGCCCGGGGGCAGTGCGGATTCGATGGTGGCCAGGTCGGGGTAGGCCGCGAGCTGCTGCTCGATGACCTCGGGCTTGATGGCCAGCGTATTGGCGTTCGGGCCGCGCTCGCGCCCTGCCGCGACGAAGACGGGCGGGTCGGACGTATCCGTGGTGATGTCGTGTATGCGCGGGTAGTCGCCCCCGCCCAGTGTCAGCG